>JAJYFQ010000055.1:3754-5805 GCA_021785375.1 Microcaldota archaeon
GAGCAGGTCCTGGCTAATATTGACAGCTGCATGATCCGCAGCAGGTCCAGGGAGGAAGAGGACACTGAAGAGGAAGAGGAAAGGGAGCCGCTGCCACTGCATCACGACCCATGCCCGAGGCTGGAAGGTCTTGCGTATACATGGACGCCGAAGCGGTTCAGGCGGGAAGGAGACGACGCCCAGTGCCCTAAGTGCAAGAAATGGTTCAAGGTGAAGTATGGCAGTAAGGAGGGACTAACATGAAAGTCACGCCCGGGGAAATCGGGGAGTACAGAAGTAAGAACAGGAAGGGAGTAGCGCATGGATCAAGGGTCTTCGGCGCGTGCGCGTGGTTATTACTCATGAATCATGGTTTGGTGATTTCGGAGGGATTCCCGGGATGACTGCACTTATCCTGGTCCTCAACCTTAGCGTTCTTCCCTGGGCCTTCCTCTTCTCCTGCCTCTCGGTCCTGGCCTTCTATCTGGTTTTTCGCGTCCTGGGGCTTGCTCCCAGGGTCGTTCCCCTCCTGGTTCCCACGTGGCTGGTAGCCCTTCTCGTCGAGACCTACATCTTCTCCCTCATTGGATACACCACCTACGCTCCAATCGGGACGATTATCCTTGCCCTGGTCCTGGTTGCTCCGGTGGTGGAGGAGACCCTGAAATTCCTCTCCTCCTGGTTCGGGAAGGATCCCCGGGCAGGATTCGGGGCAGGCCTGGGCTTCGCTTTGGCAGAGAACACCTTCTACGTCGCTGTATTCATCGGCATGGGGCTACCAGCTGCGGAACTTGCACTGTGGATCGGCCTGCGATTGGCCCTCGACCCCGCACTGCATTCCCTTGCATCCGGTGTCTCGTCCTTGTCCTGGACCCGGGGGAAGAGGAACCTGGCTGTGGCCATAATGATCCATTCAGCGTACAATGCTGCTGCAATCCTCTCCATTCTCTTCTGGGGAGCCATCGAGGTCGCCTGCATCCAGATCTTGGTACTTCTCCTGGGCGCCGCTTACCTGTTCAAGGTCATGGACCGGCCTGGACCAGAGGTCTCCAGAGAGAAGGGTCAGGCAGGACTAACACACGGACTAACGGCGGGTCTAACACAACTCCGGCTGGTCCTTAGGAGAAGATCTCCTGCGGCCGTTAACTCTGAGGCAGCCAAAGCGAGTGAGAAGGAAACTGCCGATCCCTCTCCATTCGTTCCGAACCTGGGAACCTTGGGGAAGTTCACTGCTAGCGTGGATATGGCCATCAAGACGCAGGGATTCCAGGTAGTTGCGTCCTCCCTAGGGTTAGACCGGAAATACGAAGAGACAAGATGGATCCGCAGGGCTGTCCTGGTAGACGAGAGGGGAATTTCGAGGTACATGGAAGCAGGACTCTCCGGGGTCCTCGCAGTCGTTGGAATTGTTGCCCTCATCGTTTTTGTGATCGTAGAGGTGTTTGTATGAAACGGTTTCCAGCCCTTCTTGTTCTTGCCCTTCTAATCATGTCCGGGCTGGTCCTACTGCCATCGACTTCAGGAGCTGCGTCTCCTTTGGCATACGTTTCCATTGTGCTTACGAACTCACAGACCACTGCAACATCTAAGGACTTCCAGCAGCTGATCAAGGTCAACTGGTCCACCTATGCATCTGACCTGAATGCGAACGTTTCAAACGTCCGGTTCTATAATTCCACAACTTTCACATCGGCTTATGAGCTTGCGGGCTGGATCGAGGATAATAACAGTACCTCTGCCAAGTCAAGCAACGTTTGGGTGAACCTCTCTGGAACAGTTGTACCAGCGTCTGGCACAGCTACGATCTACATGGCTTTCCTCTCCACGACTGCGTCATGGTCCTCATATTGGGGATTGGCACCTCAACTTTCTACGAAATATGGGCAGTTTGATAATGGGGCGAAAGTGTTCATCGATTATTGGAACTTTGCTGGGACTTCTGTTCCCACTGGTTGGACCACTTCTGGTGTTGTAAGTATAAATAATGGAGTGACGATTAATCCTGCAAATGGAGTAGGAACCGTAGAAACGACTTCAACATACGGACCTAATGCAAATACAATTTTAGAGTT
>JAJYFQ010000056.1 GCA_021785375.1 Microcaldota archaeon
TCCTTGATCACGCGCTTGCCGATGCTCACGTGCCTCTTCCTCGACTTGACTATGAGGCTTATCGCTACGAACGCGAAGCTCAGGAAGAGCAACGAGAAGACCATCGCTATGATGACAATCGCAAGGCTGACCACGTTCGGATTGACGAAGATGCTTGCGGTCCTGAGAAAGGTGCCTCCGGCAGTGACGAACGTAGGGAGAGGCGCGAGCAGAGGTATGGCGAACGCTATTATGAAGGGTATGGAGAAGAGGAGCACGAGCTTCATGTTCTCCGTGTACGTTTCCCACGCATCTGAAAGAACGTTGGACATCGGTTACCACGGGCCTGATAAGGTCACATCTAACTTTGCGTAAAGATATATATATTCATAGTAGAAGTTGTAATGGATTGGATGGGGAAAGGTAAGGTGATTGTGCTTCTTGCCTATGCCGTGGCAGTGGGAGCGCTTGGCGCGCAGGGAGTTTACAACCAGACCAGCCCCTGCATAGCCCTCGCCAGAAGCGCGCAGTCGGTGCAGACTCTCTCGGGTATTTTCTTCATTCTGTTCTTTATTTCAGGCCTTGCGGTATTCCTCGCTTTTCATTTCATGTACGCAGGCGCGAGGGCAAGCAATGACCCGAAGCAGGGACTCTACAGAATGCTGCGCTATGCCGGCCTGGCACTCGTCATCCTGGGGCTGATATTCCTGATGCTCGTCCTCTTCTATCCCGGGATTGCGATTGGCTCGAACCCGGCATGCATCGGAGGAGTCTAGAGGATTGATGCGGCATCACGTGGTAAGGTTGTACACCCCTTCGCTCCTGTAGACGTAGTCGCCGCCGTAGATCACCGCGTTGATGTACGTGACCCTTGACGACTCGTTGCTCCCGTTTATCACCGCATTCAGCCGATGGAGGCCGCTGCCGTTCCCGAGCATTATCCTGTTCACGTTTATCAGGCAGTAGTATGCACCGCACTCGGGTTTGGTTCCTATTATGCTGTCGTTTACGAAACCGTAGAGGAGGTACTTCGTGCTGTTGTCGCTGTAGCCCTGTAGCAGGAGATAGACCGTGTGGTTCCGCGTTCCGGCGTAGGATACGTCGGCACTGTAGAGAGTGCTGTTCCCCGAGAAGCGTATGCTCTGGTTTGCCACGCCTATCCCGAAGTTCTCGCCATAACTTACGTGTGATTGGTATGTCAGGGCGATGGCGATTGCCAGGATGAGAAGGATGGATGCATAGACAATGGGCTTGCTTCTGCGGAGACGCACGGTGATGCGGCCCCTGAGCCCCTCCTTCGGCACCATGGTTGTCGCAATGACGAGAAAGAGGATGAAGAGGGTGTAGTATCCGATCACCGAGTGGAAGACGAAGACGAGCGGGATCAGGCTGAAGAGGGGTATGAGCTCCTTCCTGTTCCAGTAGAGCAGCATGATGGCAAGCGCAATGAAGGAGAGGAGCACGAGCGCCGGGGAGAGCGAGAGGCCCACGTTGTAGCCGTTGAGCAGAAGGAGCGAGAACGGGCTTGATGAGAATGGTATTATGTTGCCGATGGAATGGAGTATTCCGCCGAAGAATGCGGAGGGGGCCTGGACCATGAAGTATGCGTTTATTACGAGGAAGACGGCCAGAGCCCCGAGGAAGTCCCTTGCGGCTTTCCTTGTGCCGTAGTTGTTCAGCGAGTACAGTATGAGAAGCGCCGCGGGAATCCACATCTCCTGCTGGGTCGATACGGCAAGGCCGAGCGGTATGAACGCATACCTGCTCCCTAGCCTTGCGTACGCAATAAGTATGAGGGAGAGCATGAGCAGGGTGGTGGCCGATGCAAGCGTGAACGAGAGCAGGACGAGGAAGGCTATGAACTCCGGCCTAAACTTGAAGATCTCCTTCCTGTCAGCGAGGAAGAGAGCCGTTGCAAGGAAGAGGCAGAGGAAGACCGCTATCTGCACCTTTATGCCGGTGTGGGTCAGCCCGTATACCGTTGGCTGCGAGAGAAAGTAGAACGGCGCGTACGAGAGGAAGAAGAGAGCCGGATAGTCCATGGTCCCTATGAGGGTGTTGTTCGTGGTGAGTGTCCCGCCTATGGTGCTAAGGTTCGAGTACAGAAGGCTTGAGACGGAGGTGGTGTACGGATTGGCGCCGTGCAGCATCTCGAATACCGCCTCGTGGCCCAGGAAGACCTCATCGCCCACCTTGAACTGCGTGACCAGGTAGCCGAAGAAGATCAGCGATATCAGGAGCCCCATGGCGAAGAGCGCCATCGCGGACCTCTTCCTTCCGACTACCCTGTACGCATATGCGCCCAGCGCAAAGACAAAGTATAGGGGGAGTATGAAGAAGAGGTAGATCCCGGCAGTATGGCCGAACGCGTTTAGCGAGAGGAGCTGTGCCGAGAAGACAGGTGGCGGAGAGACGAAGAGCAGGGCGAATAACGGCAGCATCATTATGAAGAGCGCGTGCATGACCTTGTCGTGCCTGCCCTCCCTGCCGCCGAGGAGATAGACCGAGGCGTATGTAAGGAGCACCACCGTATATACCGATGACTCAATGTAGAATGAGACGTCAGCGTAGAGGTATTGGTACAGCGACTCTGAGAGGTAGATGACGAAGAGGACAAGAGCGGTATAGAATTCGATGTGCACAAGGTTCTTCCTGATACGCTCTGGAGATAGTCCCATGTCAACATTTCTTGCTATCAAGGGTTAAAAAGATTGGCCCGGGCACCGGATATGCAGAGTCCACCCTAGTGCCATTTATCCAGACCGGACGTTACGGGATCCTGCACGGATTATGAGCAGGAGGTAACAGTGCTGCCAGCTGTTGATCCGATCGTCTTGATCAGCGTAGGCGCCAGTATAACGAGTATTATACCGACCACTGCACCGACTATCATACCCATCGACCATCCCTGCAGGTTACCCCTCAGGTTGCCCGCGGCGGGGAGCATGTGCGCGCCAGCATAGAGTGCACCTCCAGTTATGAAGAGAAGTATTGCAATGACTCCTATCACAGTCTGTATGCTGCCAACTATGCCACAGAGGCTCGTTGAGAGCGTGTATGCCCCATTATCTGCAGAAGCAACAGCACCAACAAGAGTACTTACTATCAGAGTGTAGTATATGATCTTCAGCAATCTAGGTGTATTCATTTTCTCGCCCATGCATAAGACATAACCTTAGATATAAGTACACTCATTTAAATATCTTTCGTTGCCTTTTGGTTGCGATTTTTCGTCACTTAAGCGTGGCGATTATTCCGTCGATTATTCCGTGGACCCCTATGCCCCCGGTCGACCTCACGGCTATCCTGTGGCTGAGCACAGACCTGGCCAGGAACTTGATGTCATCAATCGTTGCCTCTGTCCTGCCCTGTATCAGGGCCCTGGACTTTGCGGCGCGCATGAACGCAAGGTCCGCCCTGGGGCTTGCGCCCATCACCGCATGCATGTCGGTCCTTGTCGCCCCGACTACCTTCGCGATATACTCAACAACAGGGTTTGGCAGTGCCACAAGCTTCGCCTTCTCCTGCATGTCCAGTATGTCCGTGGTGCTCACTATCTTCTTTACGATCTGCTTCTCCTCCCGCTCCTTGATCCTTATCATCTCCTCCTCTTCCTCTATCCTAGGATAGTCCACGTCTATCTTTACCAGGAACCTATCCGCAAGGACCTTTGGCAACTGCTCCGTGCCCTCGATCCTCAGCGGGTTCTGGGTTGCGAATGCTGTGAACGGCCTTGGAAGCGGCATGTCCACCCCACCAACCGTGACCTGCCTCTCCTCCAGAGTCTCCAGGAACGCGCTCATCGTCTTTGGCGGAGCCCTGTTGAGCTCGTCCACGAGGAGTATGTTCGTGAAGATCGGACCCCTCTTGAACTGAACCTCGTTCTTATCATCCAGGTACGTCTGCCCTATGATATCGGATGGCACAAGATCCGGAGTTCCCTGCACCCTCTTGAACTCGGCCTGGATAGTCTCAGACATGGCCTTGCACATCGTCGTCTTCGCCACGCCGGGAACCCCCTCAAGAAGCGCGTGGCCGTTCGCGACGATGGTTATGAACATAAGCTCTATCGTGTCTTCCTTCCCCGCTATGTGCTTCTTCATCTCCGCAAGAACATCCGAATAGGCTGAATGCGCGTCCAGAAAAGCACCGATTAGAGGTAGCATGCCAGGTTTATAATGCTGCCGGATCCGCATTATTTCAATCGGTATATCTCCACTCCAGAGTAGTTGTAGTGCAGAGTGTAGTTGCTGCCCATATACCGATAGACATTGAACTCGGTCGAGTTCATCTCGCCGTAATTGCTGATGCTCTTGTCGATTATGATATAGTCCGGCCTGTTAAACCAGTAGTATGTGAGGTTGATGTCGCGTATTCCGCTAGAAGTAAAAACGTCAACCCGCACCGATGGTGACATTTCCAAGTTAAGAATGCGGTACATGCTCGGGTAGATGTTCGACTGCACCATAACGGTTGAATTGGATGGAACCGATGCGAGGGCACTGTTTATCTGGTCATAGTGGCTTGTAGGGCCGTAATACAATACGAGAAACCCGAGAATATTTTCAAACGAGTAGTGGAGCAGGAATACGAAGCCGAATAGAGACAGGGATAATGCGAGAGAGAGGGCGAGCGGCCTCGTAAAGTTGGGGTTCCGGAATAGGCTTTGGAGCGCAACGCCCTCGCTTTTTTTAAGGCCCTGGCATATCTTGATCCCAAGGACCGCCGCCACAAGAGAGCCGCCGATCGCGTATGAGTAGTATTGAAGGTATAACTCGGCAAATGCGAAATTGCGTAATACGAAGACCTCAAAGAGCCATGGGGCGAGGAGTACTGCCGTGAGAACCGGATCGGCAAGCGAGCTTATTCCAAAACCCAGCACCAGTATGCTGAGCCCTAGCAGCGCGACCAGCAGGAGGTTAGGCAGGACGGGCATTGTTTGAATATTTGATAAGGCGCCTAACTGGAATCCGATAAAGTTGACGTCTTTCAGGTCCGGAGGCATTGACGCATATGCCCCTGATGCATAGAGATTGGACAGGGAGTTTGCAACGGACGAGTAGAATATCGCAAAGGCAACTGTTATGAGGAATGCCACGGCCAGCAGCGCAAGCCTCTTGTTATGCGTGACTGGATCAAACCCCTTTGACCTTTTGTAATGTGACAGTTCGTAGAGAAGAAGACCGAGTACAAGCGACATCCCGATGGCAGGCACGCTCTCCATTATGCTAAGCATGACCGCGTAGCTTAACAGGAAACCGTATCCGGAATTCCTCATGTACAGATAGAATGACAGGATGTAGAAGAACGGGATGAATCCCTCAAGGTGGATGTTGTAGGTCAGTGTTCCCACCATGGCCGCGCTGAAAAAGAAGGCGATTGAGAGGACAAGCCCGTATAGCCTGTCATTCAGGATGTCTCTCCCTATCAGGTATATCAGGATTCCGGCAATGGCGAGAGAGATGTCCTGCATCACGATGAAGTAGATGGGGCTGTTGAACACGTAGAATCCAGGAAGCAGGAGGAACGCGAAGAGTGATATGTGGTTTGAGAAGACGAAGGACTGAAGGCCTGGCACCAAATACGGATAATGAAGATACACATAGGATGAATATGGAAGCTGCCCCATGTCGAAGTAGTCCGTGCCAAGTGTCAGATACAGGTAGTTCTGGGATGCCGCCCAGAAAAGGACGTATGCCGAAGCCATTGCAACAATGGCCATGAGATGTAGATCCATCTTT
>JAJYFQ010000057.1 GCA_021785375.1 Microcaldota archaeon
GAGGCTTTTGCCGTAGCAGACGACATACTCGCAAAGGCGATAGGCGGTCTTGTCTGGACTATAACGCAGCCGAGCCTGATAAACATCGACTTCGCTGACGTCCGCTCGATAATGGGAAGCGGAGACGTAGGATTCATCTCCGTAGGAACAGGAAAGGGCAACGAGAAGGTGCAGGGCGCGGCCGAGGCAGTGTTGAAGAACAAGCTGCTCGACGTGGACTTCGAGAACGCGAAGGGCGCACTCATCCACATATCCGGAGCGTCAGACCTCACACTCGGCGACGCGATCAAGGCCGGAGAAGTGATAACGGAGCGCATGGACCCTAAGGCGAACGTGAAGTGGGGAGCCAGAATCATCCCGGGATACGAAGGACAGATAGAGATAGTGGCCATAGTCACGGGAGTCAAGGGATCCAGCATCGTCGGCAAGTTCGAGGAGCCTAAGGAGAGCACCTACAGCGGGCTTGAAGCGATATAAGTTAGGATTAACAAGATTGTTTTTGGCGGCTCTCTTTTTTTGCCGCCCTTTTATGTTTAACCGGTGACCAAAAATGGGAGAGAACCAACAGTTTGATTACGATGCCTTCTCGCCGAAGATTGCGGTGGTGGGCGTTGGTGGGCAGGGGAGCAACCTAGTGAACAGGCTTTTCTCGCACAACATAAAGAGTGCGACGACGATAGCGGTAAACACGGACATAGGACATCTGAACATGATAAAGGCCCACAAGAAGATACTCATAGGAAAGGAGATAACGCAGGGGCTCGGAGCCGGAGGGTTCCCGGAGGTCGCCGCGAAGTGCGCTGACATGTCGAGAAGGGAGCTCGAGGCTGCGCTCGAGGGATACAACCTCGTCTTCGTTGCCGCGGGAATGGGCGGAGGAACTGGGACAGGGGCCGCGCCTACAGTCGCGAACGTAGCGAGGGAGCTTGGCGCAACGGTCATCGCCACGGTCACGTTCCCTTTTGCACTTGAGAGATCCAGGAAACTCAAGGCTGAGTGGGGACTGGAGCACCTGCAGAAGCAGGCAGACAGCACCATAGTCATAGAGAACGATCAGCTCCTGTCGTACGTGCCGAACCTGCCTATAGAGAGGGCATTCGAGCTTGTTGACAATATAACGGGGAACGCGGTGAAGGGCATAGCCGACACGATAACGCTCCCGAGCCTCATCAACCTCGATTTCGCCGACCTCCGGAACGTGGTCAAGGATACCGGCACGGCGGTCATAAGCCTTGGAATGGGAAGCGGGCACGACCGAGTGGAGCAGGCAATAAAGTCGACAAGGACGCACCCTCTTCTCAACGTCGATTACGAGGGAGCGAAGGGCGGCCTGATACACGTGGTAGGAGGATCCAATCTCACGATAAGCGATGCTACAAGGATAGGAGAGGGAGTGACAGACCTGCTTGCACCCGACGCGAACGTAATATTCGGAGCAAGAATGGCGCCGGAGATGGGAGACCAGATAAGGGTCATGTCAGTCATAACCGGAGTAAAGGCCAAGTTCGGAGTGAAGAGGGAGGAGCGTCAGACCGCGTCAGCGATGGCGATCGAGTCGATGGACAGGCTCTACTGAGGGCCTGCCTTTAAGCTCTCCCAGACTTGCGAATAGGGTATAGAGCCGGTGAGGCCGGAGAAGCCTGCACAGCTTTATATTTATTTCCATTCATAGTATTGTGAAGTTTATCTCTAATTTACGGAGGATCAGATGCCAGAAGACATAATGTACGCGTCGATGAAGGACATAAAGCCAGGGAGGTTCCTTCTGATCGATGGAATTCCGTGCAGGGTGGTGGACCTTGAGTTCTCATCTCCCGGAAAGCACGGTGCGGCTAAGGTGAGAGTCACTGCGATAGGCGTCTTCGACGGGCAGAAGAGGACGATGCTCGCGCCGAGCCACGCCGACGTGGAGGTTCCGATCATAAACAAGAAGAAGGCCCAGGTCGTATCGGTGACGGACACGAGCGCGCAGCTCATGGACCTCGAGTCGTACGAGACCTTCGAGGTGCCGATCCCTGAGGAGATGAGGAACTCGGTGAAGGCAGGAGCCGAGGTTGAGATACTTGAGAGCATGGGCAAGAAGGCCATTGCAAGGGTAACCGGAGGAGTTTGATGGAGATAAGCATACTTGACGACAGCGAGAACAAGCTATTCGAGAGGCGCGAGCTCAGGATAAAGGCCACGTATGAGGGCAAGACGCCGAGCAGGGACGAGATAAAGGAGGGGGTCTGCAAGAAGCTCAATCTCAGTCCGGACACGTTCGAGATAATAAGGATAGACCAGGGATACGGCATGAGGGAGAGTGAGATAGTCGCGCACTCGTACAGGAGCAAGGAGTCGATGGAGAGATTCGCGAGGAAGGCTAAGTCCAAGGGCGGCGCTCCCGCGCCTGCCGCAGCGGCAAAGCCCGCAGAGGCCAAGGCCGGAGAGAAGAAGTGATGATTTATGGCCGAGAAAGCTGCTGCACCTGCAAAGAAGAAGTCGATAAAGGCATACAAGCCTGCCGCGAAGTTCTGCTCAAAGTGCGGATCCAGGATGGCAGACCACAAGAACAGGTACGCCTGCGGCAAGTGCGGATACACGGAGCTGAAGCAGGGCAAATGATGGCGAGGCCTTGAGAGCCAGAGTCGCAAGCAAGGAGCCGGGGAACGACAGAATAAGAGCCGTCATCGCCTTTCTTGTAATATTCATATTCCTGAATGTGCTCTTCGCCTGGCTGACCGGACTGCTCTACAATCTAGGATATCTGGGCAGCGATGCCTACAACGCCGAACTCGACGCCCTCCTCTCGATGTCCTTCTCCATTTCCGTCTTCTACTACCTCTTCCTCTACAGGAGGGAGACGCCGGGCAGGATCGTGTCCGGGCTCGGGCTTGGCAGGAGCGTGATCACACCAAAGAGGCTCGCCGTAGGGCTTCTCCTCTTTGCCATAGTGGCGGTAATGGAGGCAATGATGACCGCATTCAGCGGCGCCACTGGAGTCCGGATAAGCAGCGGAGCGGCAACTGCACTCGCGTCCCTGCCCTTCTGGTTCTACATCTTCTCGGCAATAATCGCACCGATAAACGAGGAGATCCTCTTCAGGGGATTCCTGGTTCCCAGGATCGGGATTGTTGCGAGCTCGGTGCTCTTCGCCATAGGACACATAGGCTACAACTCGACCTTCGGGGTCGAGGTGATCGGCGCCTTCGCATTCGGTCTTCTCAGCGGTTATGTGTACAAGAGGACCGGGTCGCTCTATCCCTCGATCATCGCGCACATCCTTGTCAATGCGAGCACCCTGATCCTCACCTTCGTGATCCTATGAAGCTCAAGGTCATAGTGGTTGAGCCGAGATACCAGATCAACCTCGGCTACATCGCCAGGATATCGAAGAACTTCGGGATCGAGAGGCTCCACTTTGTCAACCCGCGCACGCGGCTGAGGGGAAGCAATGCCGTCATGTACTCGAAGCACGCGCGCGACCTACTCACCGGGGCAAGAGTGTACAGCACTTTCGATAATGCGGTAAAGGACTGCAGCGTAGTCGTTGGAACCACCGGGGTCGCGGAGAAGGCTAGGAGGGGGTTCAGGAGGCTCTATAGCCTTGAGGAGGGGGCCAGGAAGATAAAGGGCATGAGGCTCGGGAAGGAGAGCGTGATTGGCCTTGCCATAGGAAGGGAGGGCACGGGGCTCAGCGTCGACGAACTGGAGAGATGCGACATGGTGCTGCACATAGCCGCCAGCCCGGATTACCCGGTCCTAAACATCTCACACGCGCTCGCAATACTTCTTTACGCGCTCAGGCCCGGCGACTTGGCTGGCACAGGGGATGCGATACAAAGGGAGAGGCCGAACAGGAAGGAGCTGGAGTTCTTCTTCTCCATGCTCGAATCTAACCTGAGGAAGAAGAGAAACATAAGGAATAGGAAGGCGGTAATGAATGTCTTCAGGAGGGTTGTCACAGAAGCTCAGCCGAGCAGGCAGGAGCTGCACGCCCTTATCACCGCACTTAAGTAAAAAGTAAAAGGGCTTACTTTCCGCCCTTCTTTCTCTTTACGATCTTTACCTTCGCAGGGGTTATGAGCACTCTGTTGGCATCGATCTGGCCTATGTCCCCGTTTATCTTGTCAACGTACCTCTTCAGCTCTGAGATTATGTTGTTCCTTGTCGTAGGCCTCTTGTTCAGCTCGCCTATGTCGAGAAGTATGATGTTCTTTCTCGCCAACTCCTCCTCTATGGGCTTCACGTCGTCCTCGCTTACGCAGGATACCGGCTTTATGTACATGTCCGCAGGTTCGTGAAGAAGGTCAACATCCTCCATCTCTACCGAGTTCATGTAGTCCTCTACGTTTATCTCCTTTGCCGATCCAAGAGCCTGTCCCAGTTTGTCAAATACTCCCATTTGTATCACCAATCGCCTTATTGTTCTCGAAAGTACTAAGACACTTGCTTTTATAATACTTTCTCTCCTCGGAATTTAGGAGAAGTGCAGAGATCTGCACTCGGCAAGAGCCAGAGAGTGGAAGTATGCCACGGTATTTTGCGCCGTTTTTCGGAAGCATGAGCCGCATGCATGCCCAGGCACAGCGCGAAACATATTCGGACTTTAACGCAAGAGTATTAAACCTGATTATGGATATAGTGTCGGAGGTAAGTTACGGCAGGCAATCGTGGAGCGGCTAAGCACATCAGAACGTAGAACCGCAATGCTGACCTGCTTCCTGGCAGTCAGTGGATAAGGCACGTATGCCTTGAAAAGGTGCTAGAGGTAAATGCGCGGGAACTTTACAGGTATCATGTCACTGCTCGTAATGTTATTGTTTGCCACGCTCTCCGCACTGACCATATCACAGAGCATCAACAGTACATCCATAAACCAGACGGCTTTGGCACCCTCGCCAACGGCAGGCAACACGGCTCCGCCCCCCGGCACGCAAACTCAGATAACCACGACAGTTGCCTCGCATGCAGAGGTGGCAATAGTAGACCGTACCCCCCAGATCGCCCACATCGAAGATAATATATCCTCACAGATGTCGCAGAGGCTCTCGCATGGAAAGGGAGGTCCCTCAAGCAACGGCACCGCGACATCTGCACCTTACGTCATCAGGTCGTGCGGCATGTCACGATGCGAGGAGAACATCACCGTCGGATATGACACGGCCGGCGCTGGGATACGGTTCAGAAACCTGAACATCTCGTTTAACAATTCCGATGGTTCTACGGATGTGCATGTCGGGAAAGTGTACGCAGGCATCTCCAATCCATTGATGGTTGGGAACAACGGGAGCACCCTGGACTCGCTGTATATGACCCCATCGTCGTCCTTTCAGGGGCTTAACCTGAGCGTCTCGTTCAACAAGTCAGGACCCACAGGAGTTTCCGGCCTCTCGAATGCATACAGCTATTTCACAATAAATAGCTCGTTATCCGACAGTTACATAAGCGAGGCAGACTACGTCTTCAGAGTCAACCAGAGCTGGATAGACTCGATGAACATACAGCCAGCCCAGGTGAAACTATATAAGTACGTAAACAGTGGCTGGGATCAGCTCCCAACTTCGCTATTGAATTATTCTAATGGTTACTATGGGTATGAGGCCGTATCCAACTCATTCTCAGTATACGCAATCTCATTCAGCACGGGAAATGCGATGGGGGAAACCAGCACAGTCTCGGTTACCCTGCCTTCT
>JAJYFQ010000058.1 GCA_021785375.1 Microcaldota archaeon
GACCATCATGATGGTGGCGAGCGACAGCACCATATGCAATCCAATTGCGTCTACAGACGGAGAGGCGGCTGCTGGCCCAACATGGGGGAGCTTGCGCATGCCCATGGCGACAATCACTACTTGTCGAAGCCAGGCAAGAAACAGAAAGAGCAAGCATCAGGGAAGTGATAGGAGATACAATGTTCATCTACCCAAAGATATACCGCAAGCTGAGAAGAGGCCCGCAGGTCATACTGCCAAAGGACATAGGCATAATCATATCCTACTCTGGAGTCGACAAGAACAGCGTCTGCGTCGATGCCGGAACAGGTAGCGGATGGCTCGCGGTGAGCCTCGCCAGGGTGTGCAAGGAGGTGTACAGTTACGACATGCGCGACGACTTCCTCGCGATCGCAGAGAAGAACAGGGGCATGCTCAACCTTGACAACCTCACCCTGAAGAACGGAGACGTTACGAAGAAGATAGATGAGAAGGACGTTGACCTTGTGACGCTGGACCTGCCGGGATCAGACAAGGCACTATCGAACGCGAAGAAGGCACTCAAGCCGGATGGCTGCGTTGTCGGATACCTGCCGCACATGGAGCAGGTAAAGGATTTCGTTGGAAAGCTCAACTCATTGAAGTTCCATGATGTGCACACAGTCGAGGTCATTGTTAGGGATATCATGGTGCGCGAGGAGGGAGTCAGGCCCTCTACAAAGGGGATCTGGCACACCGCCTATCTGGTCTTCGCCAAGAAGGAATCGGAGTGATTACTTTGCATCCTTGAGTAGCGCAAGGCTTGCGATCATCGCCTCAAGCTGAATACGGTCGTTCGCGCCCTCGACTATCCTGAAGTTGTAGTCCCCGACCATACTTATTATCCTGAGCTTGAGCCTGTCTTCCACGTCGAGGTTGAGCGCCTCGCGGTAGCACTGAAGGAGGATGTCCTCACCGCTCATGCCGTGCGACAGAACGAGCGTGTTGAGCTCCGTCCTTGCCTTTACAAAGTCTCCGGCAAGCGCGTACTTGAGCATGGCGATTATCTCCTTCGGCCTCGCCCTCGCGGCGATGTCGTAGATCTCCTTGTCCGTGACCTTCTTCTCCGAGACGGCCGCGCTCTGCATTATGTTGGTGAGCTTCCTCAGGTCGCCCTCACTCACATAGATGAGCGCCTCTACCGCCTTGTCATTAACCTCGAGGCCCTCAGTCTTCGCCACTCTATCGATGTATGACTTCATCTCCTCCTCCTTGAGGGGCTTGAACCTCAGTACGACGCATCTGCTCTGTATCGGCTCGATGATCTTGCTCGCATAGTTTGCGCTGAGTATGAACCTCGTTGACGACGAGTACTTCTCCATCGTTCTCCTTAGGGCGTGCTGCGCCTCTGACGTAAGCGCGTCGGCCTCGTCGAGGAAGATGATCTTGACCATTCCTCCGGAGAGGGGTAACGTCCTTGCGAACTCCTTGACCCTTCCCCTTATGACGTCGATGCCGCGTGAATCACTAGCGTTGAGTTCGAGGAATGCCTCGTGCAGATTCTCGCCGTAGAGCTCCTTTGCGAGTGCTATCGCGGACGTAGTCTTCCCCACTCCCGCAGGGCCGGAGAAGATCATGTTCGGGAAGCTCTTGGCCTTGACGAACTCCTTGAGCTTGTCAACGATCGCCTCCTGTCCTATGACCTCCTTTAGATTAGAGGGCCTGTACTTCTCCGTCCACGGTTTGTCCAATACCTCCATCTAAATCACAGATCGACAACGAGCAGATATGTATGAGACGGATAGCTATTTATTGTTTGGTATACCCTACCCTGCCTTCCGGCAAATCCACCGGAAATCACGTTCCTGCGCCCCTTTTTCTGTTCTCTATAGTCCGCATCCGGTGCGCCACCGTGCCGACCTTTAGGCCCGATATGACCGCGATCTCCTCGTTCGTCTTTCCGGATTCGCGCATCTTCCACATCTGTTCGTCCGAAACCGTGAAAAGCCCGCCCCATGTCCTTGCTGTTCCATTAGGAGGCGGGGCATCGGGATTCCTTTCAACAGCCCTGAGAGCCCTGCCGACTACCCGAATAGACCTGTCCAATCTCTTTAGTACAACACCCTTGTCTTCAATGTCCACACCCTTAACCCTCTCCCGGAGTGTTTCCAGCCGCTCCTTCGCGTAGTCAAGATCACCGGCGGACCTCAGTCTCAGGCCATCGTCTATCGCACTACTGGCCTCATGTAGAAGGGCATTGAAATATCCTGGGAGTGCTTTCTGGTTGATACCCCTTACTAGCAGACGTCTCAGAGCCATAATATCCTCTTGAATGGATAGCTATTTATGGTTTACAATCCACCCTGTACGTACGATGTCACTTCACCTGGCCCGAGCGTATAAGGTCCTCGATCATCTCCAGGAGCTCAGGGAACTGCGTGTATCCGGATTCCTTGTTGAAGTGGCCTGCCCCCCTTATTAGGGTAAGGGGAACGCCAAGCGGTCTTGAAATGTTTTCAGCGGCCTCCAGAGGAACGTATGGATCGCTGTCCGAGTTTATTAAGACAAACTTGCCGCAGTTGGATTTTATCCTGTCCCACCTGAAGTTCCTTTCGCAGAACGTGACGTTTATCCTGTTCAGCGTTCCTCTCGGGTCTTTGACAGGGCCTATGAACCCGGCAACAAGGAACGCGCCTTTAACCCTCCCGTTGAGCTTCTCAAGGACGCTGAGTATGAATGTTGCGCCTATCGAGTGGCCCACGAGTATGGTGTCTTCAGTGATGTGCTCCTCGAACGGCTTGAGAGCCTTGAGCCAGTTGTCGAGGCTCTGGTCCTTCGGGGTTGGGAAGGTCGGAGTGAAGACTACGCAGCCAACCTCCATCAGCTTCTCCTTCAACCAGAGAAACCAGTTCTCTTCCGGATTTCCATACGCGCCGTGAATGATGAAGACCTTTGCCATCTTATCAACCCATTATGTTATGCAGGGGGAGAGATTTGAACTCTCGCATCCTCTACGGAAGCGGGTCCTAAGCCCGTCGCATTTGGCCAGGCTCTGCCACCCCTGCAGTGTGTATAGTGGCCTTTAGAAGATATTTATACCTGAGCATTTCAATTTAACGTGGTAACAATGATGAATTCAAAGTACGTCAGGGAGAACCTCAAGCAGGTAAGGGACTCTCTGGCGAGGCGAAGGTCCGACTATCCGATAGACGAGCTCCTCAAGCTTGACGAGCAGGTCAGGGCGCTCGGGAAGGACCTTCAGGAGCTCAGGGAGAGGCGCAACAGGGGAAGCCTCGAGGTCTCCAGGCTGAAGAAGGAGAAGAAGGACGCTAAGGCGCAGATAGACGAGCTGGCGGAGATAAAGAAGAGGATCGATGAGATAGAGTCGCTCCTCCCGAACTATCAGGACAGACTCGACTTCCTTCTCATGAACATGCCGAACGTTCTCCACGACTCTGTTCCCTATGGTAAGGACTCGGACGAGAACGTAGAGGTGAGGAAGTGGGGCGCGCCGAAGAAGACTGGCGCGGAGAACCACGCAGAACTTCTGAAGAGGCTCGGGCTCCTCGATCTTGAGAAAGCGGCAGAGGTCTCTGGGGCACGATTCTACTACCTGAAAGGCGATCTCGCACTGCTTGAACAGGCGCTCATACGCTTCAGCATAGACACGATGATAAGGAAGGGGTTCACGCTCATCGCTCCGCCACTCATGCTGAAGAAGAAGTACTACCAGGGGGCCACCGCGCTTGGCGACTTCGAGGAGGCGCTCTACAAGGTCTCATCGCCGAAGGAGGCCCAGACAAGGAAGGAGCTGGAGGGGATGGAGGAGGAGCTCTTCTTGATCAGCACTTCGGAACACCCCATGGCGGCAATGGTCTCGGACACGGTATTCTCCGCCAAGGAGCTTCCGCTGCGGTTTGTTGGGATAAGCCCGAACTTCAGGAGGGAGGCAGGTGCCCACGGCAAGGACACGAAGGGCATATTCAGGGTGCACCAGTTCTACAAGGTGGAACAGTTCGTGGTCTCAAGGCCGGAGGACTCCTGGAGGATATTCGATGAGTTGATCGGAAATGCAGAGGACGTATTCAAGAAGCTCGACCTCCCGTACAGGATAGTGAACATATGCACAGGGGACATAGGCACAGTCGCGGCAAAGAAGTATGACTTAGAGGCCTACATGCCATCCAGCTAGGGATACAGGGAACTGATCTCGTGCTCGAACTGCACCGACTGGCAGTCGCTTAGGCTTAACATAAGGTTTGACGAGGGAGGTGAGAGGAGATATGCGCACACGCTAAACTCCACGGTGAGCGGATCGGTGGAGAGGATGATGGTCGCTATCGTGGAGAACTACTCCAATCCAGACGGCACAGTGACCATCCCCGAAGCGCTTGTTCCGTACATGGGCAAGGAAAGGATCGGGCAGCAGAAGTGAGTGGATGAAGAAGGAGTATGACATAATCAGGGACATAAAGAGGCTAAAGTCGGTGCGCGGATACGGGACCGAGCTGATCAGCATCTACGTACCAGCCGGCTACCAGATCGCCGAGGAAGTCTCGAAGCTCAGGCAGGAGCACAGCGAGTCTGGAAACATAAAGTCGAAGCAGACAAGGCAGAACGTGCAGGGAGCGATAGATAAGATACTCCAGTACCTCAAGCTCTACAGGGAGACGCCGAAGAACGGACTCGTGGTCTTCTGCGGAAACATCTCGAAGGATCCGGGAAAGACAGACATCGAGCTCTTCTCAATGGAGCCGCCGCTTCCGCTCAAGATAAACATCTACAGATGCGACTCGACCTTCCTTCTCGGGCCGATAGAGGAGATGGTCGGCGCAACGGACATGTACGGCCTGGTTACGCTAGACGGCAGGGAGGCCACAGTGGCTACGCTGAAGGGATCGCACATACAGGTGGTGAAGAAGGTCAACTCGCTTGCCCATGCAAAGGTCAGGAAGGGAGGCCAGTCTGCACAGCGTTACCAGAGGATAATCGAGGAGGAGATAGACGAGTACTACAGGCGTGTCTCCGAGATAATAAGCGCTACATTCGCGCAGTACAACTTCAAGCTGAAGGGCCTCATAGTTGGGGGACCCGGACCCACCAAGGAGAACTTCGTAAAGTCGAACACGCTCAATTACCAGATAAAGATCCTCGGGGTGTACGACACCGGCTACACCGACGAGACAGGGCTCAGCGACATCGTCGAGAAGGCAGCCGACCTGCTGGCTGAACAGGAAGCATACAGGGAGAGGAAGATCATTGAGAGATTCAAGCAGGAGCTCGTCAGGGGCGGACTCGCAACCTATGGCTACGACAACACGAAACGTGCGCTGGAGAACAAACAGGTCACTACGCTAATAATAAACGACGAGCTGGAGATTCACAACGTGACGTACAAGTGCAACTCGTGCAACAAGGTCTTCAGCAAGATAGAGGTTGGGAGCGAGAGGATGAAGAAGCACGAGGAGGACAGCGGGAATATAGAAGTGGTGAAGGAGGTCGATGCTGTTGGGGAGCTCATAGACATGGCGGACAAGAGCGGCGTAGAGACGGTCTTCGTCTCAAGCGAGAGCTCATACGGGAAGGAGTTCCTCCTCGGATTCGCAGGCCTGGGCGCAATCCTGAGGTACAAACTTTAGTATCTGGTCTTCCGCAGAAGACTGGGCTTCATCCCATAATTCCTAATCGACGTCAG
>JAJYFQ010000059.1 GCA_021785375.1 Microcaldota archaeon
GGCGTCGAAGCTCCCCTTTGCCACGGAGCCGAAGAGCATGACGCCGAGCACATAGCCCTTCTTGCCAAGGATCCCTGAGACCGCATTTATGTACCTCCTGAGGCCGTCGCCGATCCCAAGGTAGTCTATGCTGGAGGAGAGCGCCTCGTTCACCAAGTCGCTGGAACTGTACCTGCGGCCGTACCTCGCGGAGAGGGCTGACTTGGCCCTGTTGAGACGCGAATATGCCTTCTCATTGAGAAGGGTGGTCTTGTACTCCATCTGTCTTACCGATATTGATATATAATGATATACATATAAATATATGTATAAACCCCGCTAGGGCACTGTTGCTACCCCAGGCCGGAGAGGTCATCACCGCGTGAATAGGATGTACGTGAAGCCGAGGGAGAGTATGCAGTAGGAAGGTATAGCGCTTTCTTTATTGGAACAGCATCGTGCATTGAGGTCACACTATCGTATCGTGCCGGCCCTTCTCGTCAAGAAGGGAGAGGAAGACGGCAACAGGTATTATCCCTTCTCCTGAAGTGGCCTTGCTCAGAACGATGTTATGCGTCGAATCGGACTTTGGTATGTCCAGTTTTGTTACATTCTCCTGCCACTTGACCTCAAGCGAGAGACCTTTGGAGACGAAGTCGGTCTCCTTATCTTTCTGCACGTATCCTATCCCGGTAAGCGTCCTGCTGAGATGGGAATGGACTATTCCCTCAACTACCTTGGGCTCCGTGCCGGCCGTTGGAAGGTTCAATTTTCTTGAGAAAAGATTGAAGAGGAACGGATCCGTGAAGTACGCCTTTCTCTCCTTCCTGAAGAGAGGAATGCCCCTATCGCTTATCGGGAAGATGTACTCGACTATGAAGAGCTCTTTGAGGAGCTCCATGTACTCTCTTGCGGTGACGTGCGAGGGTATTCCGGCATTCCTGGCAAGCTTGCTCATGTTTATCTTTGAACTGTAGCTCTTGATCAATTCCTGGATTATGGCCGTGGATGTCTCAACGCTTCTCTCCGCCTTGCTTATGTCTGAGAGGAACGCATTCCAATGGGTGTCGAATGTTGACTCGGTTATAGATCCGGTGGCAAAGTGATCTAATACAGGAAGTGGAAACCCGCCGGTCTGGATAAAGATCTTGAAGAGCCTGTCGAGCTCCTTGAAGTAAAGGACTGCTTTCCTGGTATGTGCGATCACCGTTGCCAGATCATGCGACCTGTTGGACCGGATAAATTCCCTGAGGTCTTCCGATGCAAAGGCCAGCACAAAATCGCTGAACAGGCTTGACAGAAACTCCCTTATCATTATATCCCTTCCGGGGAAGAGCTCCTTCCGCAGGTTTATCGAGGCGGATCCCGTGACGTAGATGCGCACATCCTTGGATCCAGAAGAGTCCAGGAAAAACTTGACTGGCCGCTGCCATCCCTCAACAAAACTGACCTCGTCTAGGTAGAGATACCTCTTTCCCGAGGTTGCCTTCAGAAAACTCTCTATCACTTCAGATATTACGCTGTAGTCCCTCGCGGTGTCAAACGAGTAGTAGAGTATGCTCTTCGGATTGACCCCCTCCTTCTCTATTTTCCTATAGATGTCGTACTTCAGGGCCGTTGTCTTCCCCAGCTGCCGAGGCCCTATCATTACCGTGTTTCTGTCCTCAAGCCCCATGACGAGCTTCTCTCCGGAATCCAGGACCCTCCTTACCTTCCCATCACGGGCTATGGCTTCCTTGTCGTGCCACCATGGGTTCTGCAGTTCCATCAGACTCAGTTCCATGATTGATATTTGAATATCAAGTTATATAAGCTTTTTGATATTGAGATGTCAATGCCGAAAGGAGGGATTATGCCGGATCTATTACATTGCAATGCCATTGTTTTTGGGCTTTCTATTACATCACGAAGAGACGGGGACTGCATCGGCAGATGGGCACGGCTTCTGATGTTTCATGTCACGATATCACCACAAATGTATAGATATAGTTACACAGGACAGGTAGCGACGGTACGGGCACGCCTTGCCTGAAGAGCACTATGCAGGGTCTGCCAAGTCCATTGCCAGATCATTGATGGCATACTATCTAGTTTGAGGAAGGGCATTCACTAGTACCACAACTCAAGTACAGGCACTGGTTGCCAGCACCTACACTCCTGCACAACCCCTGACCGCTATGGCCAGAGCCTAGCCTTGAGCTCTTTGTGATCCTCAGTCCCCATAATAACCTATTCACATACATTTATGAAAAGTTTGTGCTTAGGAGTTTTGAACTGGCCGAGATTTGGCTTTTCCAGCAAGTGTCAGCCCTGCCGCGTGAAGAGGATGTAGGCAAAGCCGAGGGAGACTATTCCTACGATCAGGTACAGTGCCTGTTTCTTCGCATTCCAGTGCTGCATGTTGATCCGCCACTATCTTATCTGACCAAGCATAAAACTCTTGACATCGGCAAGTGCGGGAAGCCCCTTTACCAGGTATGAGAGCTCTTCCTTCCATAGGCTCTCTTTGAATCCCCTGATGTTTGAGAGGATAATTCCCTTATCAACCCTCTCATTACGCTTTCCCAGCTTTTCCTTCACCATGTTCTCGTCGTACTTGATGCCCTTGAACTTCATGATGAAGTATGCGTCATATATGTCGCGCGCCTTTACCCTTTCCGTTATCGCACACACCTTTTCCGCGAGTGCCTCCTCGATCGGCATCTTGTAGAGGAGAACCGTGCCTATGTCAGCGTACTTCGAGACGAATCTTGCTGCCTCTGGCGCCTCTATCCTGTCATCCCTGGCGCTTATGTCGATCTTTATCCTGTGCCGTATCCTTGTCCTGTTGAAGAGCGGACCCTCGATAAAGAACTCCGTGCGAACTCCCAAGACCGTCCTGTTGGAATTCCGCACCACCACATTGCCCTTGCTCTTGCTGACCCTGTAGCTGAGACTGAAGTCCTTGATGACAGGGTCGATGAGGCCGTCTATCCTTTCGGGGACCACATTTGCATCGCCGATATATGTGAAGTCCAGGTCCTCTGAGAATCGGTCAAGGCCGTGAAACATGTAGAGGGAGGTGCCACCCTTGAACTCAAGGCTCTCGGAGGCCTTGTTCACGGAGACAACCTTCAGCATCAGGTTTAGAAGGTAGTCCTTCTCGAGCTGCCGCTCGTCCTGGAAGAAGTGCAGGAACGACATCAGCGTCTCTTCGTCAATCATATCTTACCATCCATTTTTTGTCTACTCCGCTGGCCCCGGTGTCTGATATGCGGACATAGCCGCGGCATCTGTGCGGAAGGAGTCCGTCTGCCTTGAGGCCTGCCTGCTCCATCAGGAAGCCCAGCCTGCTTGCCAGGGCGCCACTCCTGATTTCTACAGCATATCTCTCCATAAGCCCAGTATTTATAAGGCTCTCCCTCTTGGCGGAATCCAGAGCTTCCTTGATCATCGAGAACGGGACGCCGCCGAAGTAGAGGCAGTCTACGAAGAGCTTCTCCGGGGAGGCGATGTAGGCGCCATCCCTGTTCACGTAACCGAAGAATGCACGACGACGGGCCTTTATGAAGACGATCTGTGATCCCTTCACCTCGAGGCGGCCATGGCGCTTCAGCGAGATCACCGAATACTTGATGACCGGCTGGTCCAGCAGGCCGTAGTACTGAAGGCCTGCGTGCATGCTGACATACGAGGGAAAGACGACGTTGGAGGCTATCTCGTATATGCTGGCATCGCCGATGAAGTACTTCCCCCTCTCTATCCTTGAGACCCTCCTGCTGTTGTGGAGCATCAGCGATGCGTATGCTGTCGGCTTTCCCATCATCTTCGCCACATCATATGTGGTGAAGACGCGCATGCCAGACCTTGAGAGCCTCTCGAGTATCTCATCGAACCTCATACTTTTATATATTGTAGCAAGATATTTATACTTTTCTATAAATATCTTACCACAGAATATTAACATAGTAAGGCTTGGCAGTTGAGTGTCAAGTTGTACAGACCTTTTGATAATGAAATGTCAAATATCGGGGGAGGGATTACTCTGGTCTATTACATTGCAATGCCATTGTTTTGGGCTTTCTATTACATCGCGATGATACTGGTACTGCATGTGGGATGGGCACGGCTTCTGATGTTTCATGTCACGATATCACCGCAAATGTATGGATATAGTTACACAAGATATGCAGGGCAGGATGTGGCATGCACTAGTACCACAACTCAAGTACAAGTACTAGTAACTAGTACTTCTACTCCTGCACAACCATTAGTTACTACTGACCGAGCAGCACCGCGTGAAGAGGATGTACGCGAAGCTGAGCGAGACTATTCCTACGATCAGATACAGTGCCTCTTTCGTTGTGTTTTCGTGTTGCATGCGGATTAGCCATTATGAAGTGATCCAGTCAAATATAAAACTCTTGACTTCGGCAATGTCGAGAAGACCCTTTATCAGGAAAGAGAGCCTCCTAGACTCTCCTCAAATGCCTTGATGATTGAGAGGGTCTAGCCTCTCGCCTGACTTTAGACCTTCCTTACCTTACCGCCCCTGATTATTGCCTTCCTGTCGTGCCGCCAGGGATTCTGAAACCTCATCAGGTCCGGTTCATGATTGACACTTTAATATCAGGTCATAAAAGCTTTTTGATATTGAGATGTCAATGCCGAAGGGGAGGATTATGCCAGGTCTATTACATTGCAATGCCATTGTTTTGGGCTTTCTATTACATCGCGATGATACTGGCACTGCAATATGGATGGGCACGGCTTCTGCGGGCCCATCACGGTATCACCGCAAATGTGCAAATATCGCTGCACGGGGTATGCAGGGCAGGATGCGGCATGCACTAGTGCCACAACTCAAGTACAAGTACTAGTAACTAGTACCTCTACTCCTGCACAACCCCTGGCCACTATGGCCAGAGTCTAGCCTTGAGCTCTTTGTGCTCCTCGGTCTCTATAATAACCTATTCACATACATTTATGAAAAGTTTGCGTTTAGAGGCTTTAAACTAGCCGAGATTTGGCTTTTCCAGCAAGTATCAGCCCTGCCGTGTGAAGAGCACGCACGCGAAGCCGAGGGGACATGCCTACGATCAGGTATGGACCTGCCTCTCGTGCCCTCAGGTTGCGATTACGAGCATGCCATAAGGGCAGAGTCCTGGCCATCTTCAGTGGGTGTTTATCGCTATTCTAACCGGGCTCCCCGTAGAGAAGGTGCCAATTGTAGAACCAGAGGGAGATAGTTTTGTTACTGCAGGAGTATCGGTGCTCGCAACCCAGACGTTCCCGCTGGGATCTATGGCAATGCCCTGTGGCGCAGACCCTGCAGAGAAAGTGCCGAGAGTGGAGCCGGATGGGGAGAGTTTGGTCACGGTGCCAGATGAGTAGAGGTTGTTTACAACCCAGACGTTGCCGCTGGAGTCAATGGCCACACCAAGCGGGGCGCTTCCCGCAGAGAAGGTGCCGAGGGTGGAGCCGGATGGGGAGAGTTTGGTCACGGTGCTACTGCCATCGTTCGCAACCCATACGTTGCCGCTGGAGTCGATGGCCAATCCCTCCGGGTTGCTTCCCACGGTGAAGGTGCCGAGGGTGGAGCCGGATGG
>JAJYFQ010000002.1 GCA_021785375.1 Microcaldota archaeon
GGATTCGAGCTCCTCGAGCTCAATTCCAGCGACTACCGCGACTCCGAGACACTGGAGAAGCGCGTCCTTCCCGCAAGCCAGACGCGCGGCCTATTCAACAAGCGCGTGCTCATACTCTTCGATGAGATAGACGAGCTATCGGCCAAGTTCGACTCTGGAGCCGAGCGCATAATCACACAATTGGTCAACAAGTCGAAGCAGCCGGTCGTCTTTACCGCAAACGATTACTGGGACAGGGACATTGCCTTCCTCAGGAACCGCGTTGAGAAGATGGAGTTCAAGCGAATAGCCACATTGGACGTAGCGGATTACCTGAAGAAGATATCGCAGAAGGAGGGGAAGACGGTAAGCGAAGAGATAATCAGCGAGATAGCGAAACGCTGCAACGGAGACGTCCGCGCTGCTCTCAACGACCTGGAGATGATGTTCGATGCGAAGCCCGAGCTCCTCGAGTCGCTCTCAATGCGGAACAGGAAGATGGAGATCTTCGGAGTCCTAGACAAGATCTTCCTCTCGAAGAGCTTCGACCTCTCGAGGTTCGCGGCCGCAAGCAGCGACGTTGAGTCGGGAATGCTGATCAACTGGGTCGACGAGAACGTGCCCAACAGGTACAGGTCCGCGGGGAGCATAATGGAGTCGTACCAGAACCTCTCCAAGGCCAGCATGTTCTTCGAGAACGCATCGCGAACCAACTACTGGGGCTACCTGAGGTACTCCTCCGTCCTTCTCTCCTCTGGAGTGGCGCTCGCGAACAACGGGTCGGTGAGCATGCTCAACAACTACAACTTCCCCGCCAGGATACAGTACCTTAGCAAGGTGAAGAAGGGCAAGATGGCGCTGAACGAGATCGCACTGAAGCTCGCGGTAGTCATGCACGCAAGCAGGAAGGACATAATCAAGAGCGCGATACCGATGATCTACCTGATGATGAAAGCGGCGGCGAGGGAGGGAGTGGAGAAGGAGAAGATTGAGCAATTCGCAATAATGAACCTGAATCTTGAGGAAGGGGACACGGATACGATCAACGAGTACTACAAGTTCGTGATGTAGGATCAATTCTCTGGTGAAGTCATGGATATCGAGAAGAAGGGCAGTATTTTATACATCAAAGGCAAGGAACTGAATGCTCTTGACAGGCTGGTTCTGGAGTTCGTGAGCCTTATAGACTCCGATTATGTTATAGTCAGCGGGTATGTCGCGATTCTTTTTGGAAGGAGTAGAAATACAGAGGACATAGATCTTTTTATCAGGGATAGGGGGTTGGAGGGATTCTCGAAATTCTACAATAAAGTGTCTTCTACGGGCAGGTACTGGTCCCTTAACTCGACAGATGCGGCTGATGCCTATGAGCTTATGACTGTTGACAAGAGCTCGCTGCGATTTGCGGAGAAAGGCACAGTGGAACCGAACTTTGAGATAAAATTTGCCTCCAAGGAGACTGATTATTATTCGCTAAAGAATGCGCTTACAGTAGACTTTGGAGAAGCAGGGAGGATAAAGATAGCCCCACTGGAATTGGGAATAGCATACAAATTGTATCTCGGAAGCGAGAAGGACTTCGCCGATGCAAAGCATTTGTTCATAACTCTTAAGGAAATAATCGGTATGGAAAAACTTAAAGTTATTCTTGGTGAATTAAAGATAAGGAAGGAAGAAGTGAGAAGGGTTCTGGGAGATTTATGACGCGCAGAAGCATACTTGGAATTAGGGACAGTAAGAAGTTCCTGAAGGAGTTAGAGGAGTCCAAGAAGAAGAATTTTGAAGACAACATGAGATTCGTGGAATTTCGGGCCCTATGGCTGAAGCGGAGAAGCAATAGGGATTGGAGCCGGAGGCAGAAGATGATCATAGACCAGGTATACAGGTCAAACCGGCACATGCGGATTAAGGTAAGGGCGTGATCCTTGTTTCTGGCTCTTGGGTAATAGAGGGCAGAAAATGCGGAGTGAAGAAGGTCGACCTTGTAACTGTTTTCCCATACGGCCCAAAGTATGAGCACCATGTCAGCAAAGTAAAACTATAATGGCAGGGTCTTCATGCCTTCATGATGCTTTGATCTCCAAGTTTATATTTCAAGACCTCTCTTCTTCAGTCTATTCATCGTCTCCTTAGGCACGTAAGTCCAGATAACACCCTTGGTTGTGATAAGTATCTTGCCGCTCTCTTGCAGATAGTTAAAGTCTTCTATCTGAAT
This sequence comes from Microcaldota archaeon, assembly GCA_021785375.1. GTDB lineage: Archaea > Micrarchaeota > Micrarchaeia > Micrarchaeales > CABMGC01 > JAKAVK01. The sequence continues at coordinate 2,195 of JAJYFQ010000002.1, forward strand.
CTTATGAGGGCAATTAGAGCTCGATCTCCAGCGCCGCCGTGGGTTCCTCTATCCCGAAGTTGTTGAGTACCTCAGGGTGTATCTCGCCCAGGAATCCTACCCCTTTTCCCTTCGAGACTATCTTGGCGCACCTTCCCTCTATGAAGCTCGGATGGGTTGCCGCCTCGAGCTTTGACTCAAGCCCTGCCTCCTTTGCAACTGACTCGTAGACCGCCTTTATCGAGTTGAAGTCCGACTTCGATCCCGCGGATACAGCCGCTATGTGGTAGTCCTCCTTCGGCTTGCCGTCCCTCATGTGGAAGACCATGTCGAGCTCGAAGCACTCGAGCGGCGAGGGCACGTTCTGCGACGCCGCTATGTTCTTCAGAAGTGATGGCAGCAACGATGTCCTCATTATCGTTATGCTCTCGGACTTCGGATTCCTTATCCTTACCGCGCTCTTCTCTATCGAAAGCCGCATCATGGTGAAGTTTGTCTGGTCGTTCGAGAGGTAGCTGTTCATCATCTGGTCGAACCCCAGCCCCGCAGCCGCGTTTGCCAGGCTGTCCCTGAATAGGGCCAGAGTGTCGATGGCTCCGGGGGTCACGTTTCTCACGGGCACTGGCCTTATGTAATCGTAGCCGTACGCGATCGCTATGTCCTCGACTATGTCCTGCTCGTTTATCACGTCGAACCTGTACGTAGGAATCTTGAAGTTGACCACGTTCCCCGTGTAGGAGGTCTCGTACCCCATCTTCTCCGCGAGCGCGGCAACGTTGTTCACCCCGATCTCCACGCCGATCTCCCTCTCGAGCATAGAGACCGGAACCCCGACCGTGTCGGTGGTGAGCTGCGGCGTTATAACAGACTTGTTCCTGTATACGATCTGGACCTTCCTCACCGAAGCACCGGTGTCGATGAAGTTTGCGGCGATGAGATCCGCGGTCTTTCCGACAAGATACTCTGACATTCCAGTTATGTCGACAAGGATGTTCTTCGTATCGGTCGTCACCTTCGTCCTCTCCGAGTTTATTATCGGAATGAGGGCCAGCGCGCCCTTCCGGTCCTTGAGCACCGGGAACCTCTTCGGCCCCGCCCTTGGAATCGTATCCGCGTACTTCCTCCCCTTATCCGTATCCCTGAGCGCCTGGTCGTATGTCATCTCCTCCTTCGAGTTGAGGGGAACGAACCTCTCACTCCCGCACGCGTCGTAGCGCAGCGGCGCTTCGATCTTGTCCATGTCGTGAAGGCCTATCGCGATCTTCTTCCTTGCCCTGCCGTACGTCTCGGTGAACTTCTCTATCCCGTTGAGGAAGCCGGTGAGCGAGACTTCGTCGAACTTCACCCCGGACGCTGCGAGCGAGGCGATGTACGGCCTTATCCTCCTGACGCCTCCGCCCACCGTTATCTCAAGGAGCGGGGCCTCGTCGTTTATCTGATAGTGGAACTTGGTGCTCTTGTGGAAGAAGTGGTTGAATGCCCTGGCCAGGCCTAGAGCGCCGAGTATGTCCGGCCTGTTCGAAGTGACCTCCACGCTTATCTCCTTCTCGTCGATCGCCTCGACATTGAGGCCGAGCTTGCCGATCCTCTCCGTGAGCTTCTCGTCGCTCAGCTCCGGCTCCGTGAGGCTCTTGAGATACTTCTTGTCTATCGTTATAACAGGCATTGGGTCATTCCTCCTCTTCCTCTTGTCCACTCCAGGCTGTTCCCGTAGAGTTCGGTTATGCTTCTTATCCCGCATCCCGGCTTGACCTGCATCAGCCTGTCCCCGAATCCGCCCCAAGCCAGGACGTTCATTGTCTTCCTCTTGAATCCGGTGATCTCCCTCCTCAGGAGCCCGGCCCCGCCGATCTCGATCCACTCCTTGAGCTCGCTGGAGTACGCGTAGACCTCCACCCCCGGTTCCACGAACGGGAAGTACGATGGCTTGAACCTTATCTCGGTGCCGAGCCAGGCGTAGAGCTTCAGCAGCGTGTCGAACAGGTTGGCGAGCGTGAGGTCCTTCCCTATTACTATCCCGTCGGTCTGGTAGAAGTCGGCGAGGTGCCTGTAGTCTATGTTCTCGTTCCTGAAGACCCTTCCCAGCGAGAAGAACTTGAGCGGAAGCTCCAGGTTCACGGACTCGTCGCCTATCTTTGAGAAGATGTCGAATATGTAGTGGGCCGATACGTTGGTCGTGTGCGTCCTGAGCACCATCTCCTTCGCGGTCTCGGTGCTCCACCGGTAGTGCCAGCCCCTCGTGTGCGCATTCTTTATCTGCCTCACGTACTCCTTCTCTCCGAGCTCCGCCTCGTCTATGCCCGAGAGATAGAATGTGTCCTGCGCGTCCCTTGCGGGATGGTCCTGCGGCTGGAAGAGCGCGTCGAAGACCCAGAAGGCCGAGTCTATGACGGGGCCGTTTACCTCTATGAACCCGTTCGATACGTACGACCTCCTGATGTTCTCCATCATCCTGTAGAGCGGGTGCAGCCTTCCCCCGACCCTCGGCGTGACCGGAACGCCAACGTCGTACTGCTTGAACTTCTTGCCCTTCCACTCTCCGCTCGCTATCATCGACTTCGTAAGCGCGCCAACCCCCTCTCCCGCTTTCTCCGTGAGGGCAGCGTCCATTCCCTTCTGCGTTAGCCTTACCTCAGTTATCCTGGCTCGCTTCCTCACCTGTATGAGATTCCTCTTCGTGAGCTCCGAGAGTTCCTCTGGAGAGGACTTTGATGCTACGCCATAAGATCCCGGATCCCCCGAGAGCTGGACCAGGACGTTTCCTGCAGGAACGCCCTCCTCGGCGTCAGTAACGCCTTTCTCGGTGAGCATTATGTTGCCCTCCGTTATCCTTATGAGCCCGTTCTTCTTCGCCCACTGCAGTCCTATCTGCTCCTCCTGGCCCCTCAGCGCAGAGACCTTCACAGTTGACTCCCTGAGCCTCTTGAGAAGCTTCGACTCGGGAAGACCCTCCGCGGCGTACCTTCTCCCCTCCTCGGTGAGCGCCGCCTCTGACGACTCCGACCTTGTAGTCTCTACCATCCTCTCCTTTGAGAGGCTCTCGATCGCCCAGAGCGCCTCGTCCCTGCCTATGCCGGAGCTCTCCGTGAGCTTCTCGAGGCTCGCGGCTCCCCCCTTCCTTAATGCTTCCAGGACCGCCTTCTCGTATCTGTGCAAAGATCAACACCTTATTGCTGCGCGACGAACTTGAGGTAGATGTACGCGACAACTATCCCTATGAGCAGTATTATTATTATGTATACAAGGGGCCTGTACGAGTCGTAGATCCCGCCGAAGTAGCTCAGCACCTCGTCCTTCAGTGACTGGGTTATCGTGTAGGAAAAGGAGAACTTGTTCAGGGGCTCCTGCGCGTACCAGGAGAGCAGCGACTGGTTGCTGTACGATCCGAGAAGGTTCGGGGAAGGATAGTCCGGAAGCGGGTAGACAGAGTCGACCACCGATCCCGATGGAAGAACGATGTTGAGCCTGGATCCGAGAGGAAGCTGCTGCCCGCTCGCGGTGTGCTCGAAGTTGAATATGGAGTCGTTGAGCACGTACCTGAACTTCCTCGGCGCGACCTCGTTCACGTTGGTCGCATTGTCAACCGTGTAGCTGTAGATGAGGTACGCGTACCCCCCGCTGGAGCTCTGGATGACCACGGCGCTGGGAAGAAGGGCGAAGTCGGTGACGCTGCCGTACGGTCCGAGTATGTGCTCGGTGGGGAGCGTCGAGTGTATGATGTTCTGCCAGTCATTGAGCGAGAGGTTGTACGCCGCACGGCTCGTCTCATACTGGGAGAGCGAGGCGTTGCTGACGAAGAGGGAGATCGTCTCTATCACCTTCGCGTTCGTGTTGGTGCTGTTGAGTATTACGGTTGTGTTAAGAAACGTGACGTTGTAGTAGGCGAACGCGTTGCCGGCCGAGGCTGCGAAGAACAGGATCGGGAGCAGAAAGAATATCCTCTTCATAATAACCCACGCGCGCACCGGGCGCGTTATCTCATCTCTGTTCATAGTTTTAAAGCTTTGTGGAGAGTCTGCCCGGTGACGTCTTTCCCATCGCGCATTCCGAAACGTGAGGAGATGTTTAAGTAGGAGTAATGGATGTAGTATAGCCATGTCAATTGTACGCTCGACAGGGTATCCGGTATCGTACATCGCCGAGAGAGCCCCGTACCTCCAGCCCCTGGGGAGCATGGTCAGGCCCGACACCCCAGGACCGCAGACCACCGCAGATGCTGTTTACCTCCAGCCGGTGGGAGCAAGTGGCGTGGGAGTTCAGGCAGAGAGGGTGCATGAGGAGGTGCAGAAGGAGGCAAACTCCCCGCTCTCGCAGGTTCACTCGTCAAACGATGCGATAAGCAAGGATGCGGCGATGAAGAGCTCCTCAAGATCGCTCCAGTACGTCGCCGCGAACGACGTCGTATCGCGCGACATGAGAAGCAGGACGGACCCGCAGGCGAGCGCCGTGATCGGGGCTTACATGGGCGTACTTCGGCTCGACTCTCCGGCCGCTGTCGGAAGCGGTGCCGACCTGCGCATCTGAACACGTCGCACCGCAAGATTTTTAAAAACAGTATGCCCATACTGGATTATGTCCGTCAACAATCCTAGCAGGAGATCCGCACACCCGGCAGTGGCAGTACTCTTCTTCATTACATCGCTCGTGATATTCGCGATAGTGTCCTACACCATAATATCGGCGGCGCAGCAGTCGTCGCAGGCGCACCAGCAGGCTGCGCTGAAGTCGAACACGACGTCGCTCAACCAGTCGGTGCACCAGCTCACGATAAAGATGGGCCAGCTCTCCGACCAGATAGGCGTGAGCAACAACAGGACCTACCAGATTCACCTCTACAACATGCTTCTCCAGAACGCGAGCGTGCTCGGGGCGCTGGTCAACACAACGGTCAACTGCGGACCCGGAACCAGCGGACTCAACTTCTCGCAGGTGATATCAGGAAATCTCTCAAGGCCGAGGCCGCCAAACGTGCCTGCGCCACCTCCCCCGATAAATCAGACGATCCACAACCTTACCGTTAACATAAGCCAGACGGGAAGGGCACTCGGCGTAGCGAACACGTCAGCAGGAAGGCAGGCGATCTACGTCCATTATCTGCATCTTCTCAGGGAGCTCGGCGCATATCTGGGCGCATCGAACACGTGCGTCGTGGTTCCGAAGGCATCGCACTACATCGCATTCGTTGGATACTATCTCCCGGGATGCTCGCCTTCGACGCCCAACCCAGGATTCGGGGTCGACTCGCTGCCTGCGAACGAGGTATCCACCCTTCAGGCGAACCCGCCCCAGGGATGCGATGTCTGGGCCTGGATGGTTGCAAGCACTACAAACGCAAGCAGAGCCCTCTCCGGAGCCACTGGACCTAGCTTCACCCAAGACCTCTTCTCGCTGCTCTTCAGCGGAGCAGGAAGCGGTGGCGGGGGAGGCGGAGGCAAAGGCGGTGGGGGAGGCGGAGGCGGAAACGCATACGCAGCCTTCAGGTGCCTCGAGCTCCAGCCTTACGCGTTCGAGTTCAGTTATAACTTCCACGCCAACACATCTGCATCATGCCCTCTCAGCGAGCAGATCAACATGACGAGCAACAAGACAGTTGCGGTCATATACGCAAAGACGAACCCTGCTTTCACGTGGGCAGAGTCGCCGCTGAGCAACAGCTCGTGCACGCCGTCTCCGAGCCCTGCGTTCGGAAGCTACAACGTGAACAGGCTGGCCAACGGCTCGTTCACCGCGTACATACCGCAGTATAACAAGAGCAACGGGATGTACAACGGTTCCATTGCCTTGCAGGTCAGCGGGCCCGGACTTGCGAACATAACAGGCCACGGCATTATCTACAGCAACAAGGGCAACAGCACGAACTACTACGCAAACGCAGGACCTGGTTGTTTCGTTGCAAACGCAAGCGCGACTGCAACCAGCCCCACCGGAGAGTACGGTTCCAGCACCTCCACGAGCTGCACGGGAGCCTCGTGCCAGGTGACCTTCAACCCTGGCCAGTACAACATAAATCAGTTCCAGGGATCCTTCGGCGGCGATAAGTCTGGCGGATTCGTAAGCACGCTCACATTCGTCAGCGGAGTGCAGGTGGACTACCAGAGAATTCCACTGAACATCTCGCAGCCATACGGCATCGCAGTCTCACCTTCGGGCAAGCTGGTGTATGTTGCGGACAGCAACACCTCGGGATACTCGGTGAGCAACATCGGCGTCATAAACGCGACTTCGAACAGGCTCGTCAGCGCGGTATACGCAGGAGTCGGGGCAAGCGAGGTTGTCTTCAGCCCTTCCGGAGCCACGGCATACGCACTCAACAATGCCTGCAATGTGGCAGTGGTCAACGTCTCGACACAGGAGGTTACGAACCTTATACAGTACTGCAGATACGGATTTGGGAACCACTACTTGAATGGACTGGCGATAAGCCCTGACGGATCGCTCCTCTACGTGATAAATCCAGAGAACAACGTGAGTGTGATCAACACCGCAACAGATGCGGTCTCCGTTATTCCAGTGGTATCTTACAACACCCAGGGAATAGCATTCAGCCCTAACGGGAAGTTTGCGTATGTCTCAGCAGCGGCCCCGTACAATGGCATGAACGGTTCGGTAGTCGTGATAAACACCTCGACATCGAGCGTTGTCAGCACGATCGGAGTCGATTATACCCCTTCGAGCGTGGCGTTCAGCCCTTCCGGCGACTCTGCATACGTGATAACCGGGACATCACCGGGCGAATATAACGAGGTCAGCGTGATAAACACATCTACCTCAACGGTTGTGAACAGAATAGACCTGCCATACGATCTCGTGAATGGAGCCGCGTCACAGGTTGCATTCTCGCCTTCGGGCAAGGTAGCGTACCTAACGAATGGATTCTTTGGAACCTGTTCAAACTGCGCTGACGTCTATGTAATAAACGTCACAGCCGGCGACGTTGCGCAGTCCATCCTGACTAATGGCAACAGCACCACATCATACGGTTCGACAGGAGTGGCATTCAACACTGATGGGTCGATGGCGTATGTCGCAAACGGTGACAACACCGTCAGCGTGATCGACGTCGCGACAGGCACCGTGATTGCCAGGATAAAGTGATGGCATGTTCCGGATCCTGCCGTTGCGGCAGGAAGCGGCGCTTGGCCAGTGGGTTATCCGTAGGGCCATATGAAGCTTCTGGGATGCCACACTCGTCCTCGGTCCTGGCCTCGCAGTTATTTGCATGTGCAGGCTTAGCAGCCAATTACGCAGGGTCTCTCGGCAGGTAATAGGCGATCTCGAAGTACTGCCCGTGAGGGTCTGTCCTGACGTGCCTGTCAGCCGTCCTGAATCCGTGTCCCTCCACAAACACGCCTTTTCTCTCGAGCCTGTGAGTGATGCGGAGCGGAGCAGCTGAAGCGACGATGCCCATGTGCGCGGTGAACGTGAAGAACGAGCCATCGGCGCCCTTGAACCTCTCGTAGTCGGCCTCCGAGCCCCCGAAGAAGTTGTGGAACCCGATCTCCTTGAAGAATGGGGTGATCCTCACCTCCAGATGCCATGCCACAAGCACGCCCTTCGCAGGAATGTCGAGCCTCTCGAGCCCGGCGAGATGGTCGGCGTGGGCGAGATGCAGGTCGACGAACTCATCGCGCTCGGCCTCGCCGGCAAGGTAGAGAGCGGTGCCTATGCAGTTGGATCTCCTGGTATTCCGGCAGAGCGCTATCCTCTCCTGCAGCTGCGACGACTCCCCGCACGTGGAAGTAACGTCGCGTCTCTCGAGCAATATGGTTCTGGACTGTAACATGATATCTCTCCTTGCCTTATCTGGCCGGCCGGGCCTATAACAGGCCTTCCAGGATGCGCTGCTCAAGGCTCGCCTTCTCCTCGAGCTTGGCCTCACGGTACGCCATTATGAGCCTGTCGATCCTTATGGCGTTGTTCAGCCTGCGCCTGTTCAGGGGAACGAGCAGCGACGGTGAGCTGTCGAGGGCCCTTCTCGCTGACGCCATAAGATCCTTTGAGCGGTAAGGAGGCAGCGTGAAGTCGTATTCCCCGTCCTCCTCAGCTTCCCTGAGCAACTTCTTGTAGGAGCGCACGGAGTTGCCGTAGAACGACGGACACGAACTCCTGAGCGCCTTCCTCTCCGATCTCTCGAACTTCCTGGCCGTCTGCTTGAGGCTCGCCGAATCGGTATACCTGGCAGTCCTATTGAGGCCCATTGAATCAACATGAAAAATAGTGCTTTTTATCCCTTTTAAACATTTTCTACGCTCTGGAAGATATGGAACTTCTGGCGTATGCACATACGCTTATATACCTTATCTCAGATATAGATAGCGGATAGCGCCCGAGTCCGGGCATCTACGGAAAGGTCGTATTTTATGACTGATAATCTTGAGAACAAGCTACTCGCAGTGGTGAGGGTCAGGGGCACCGTGGGTGTCAGGAGGAGCATAACAGAGACGCTATCGAGGCTAAACCTCAAGCGCGTAAACAACATGGTACTCCTCTACGGCAGCAAGTCGAACCTGGGAATGATCAAGAAGTGCAACGACTTCGTCACGTATGGAGAGGTCGATCCTGACTTCGTGGGCAAGGTGCTCGAGAGGAAGGGAATAAAGGCGGACAGGGAGGACGTCTCTGCGCTCGCGTCGGGGAAGAAGCCTGCGGCTGAGATAACGGAGATGCCGATAAGGCTCCACCCGCCAGTCAAAGGATACGAGGGGATAAAGACCTCGTACAGCAGGAAGGGAGCGCTGGGATACAGGGGCGCGGCCATAAGCAAGCTGATCTCGAGAATGGCATAGATTGTGATTATATGGTAGTCAGGATCCGGAAAAGGGCAAGAAGGTATCTCGGAAGCAGGAGATGGGGAGCCGGGAACATAAAGAATCGGAGAGGCTCGGGCAGCAGGGGAGGAGTAGGAAGGGGAGGAAGGAAGTCCAAGTTCACGAGAACGGTCAAGTACGAGCGTGAGAGAATCCACACCCCTGGATTCGTGCCTCCGAGGAGGGAGATCCTCAAGGAGGTCAACCTCGACAGGCTCTCCGACCTCGCCGCAGAGGCGAAGGGGGAGAGGCCGACGCTGGAGCTCAGGGGCTACAAGGTTCTCTCCGACGGAAGGCTCACAAGAGCGGTCGTGGTCAAGGCAACGGGCTTCTCGAAGAAGGCAGAGGAGAAGATAAAGACCGCGGGCGGAGAAGCAGTGAAGCTCGAGTAGCATTTTCTGATCATTCAAAGTGCAGGATTCAATGGAGAGCCTAAACATCGCCTTTTACTCTGATTCTTATCTTCCCGCTGTAGATGGCGTGGTAAGCTCGATGCTCAACTTCAGGAACGAGCTCGAGCGGAGGGGCCACACGGTCTACACATTCGCGAGCAGCAGGTTCGGGAAGAAGGGAAACAGCAGGCTCTTCCTCTACCCAGGGACGAAGCTGAAGGCATATCCGCAGTACAGCGTGGCGATCTTCCCGTACAACTCATTCATGAAGCTCAACAGCCTCAGGATAGACATGATACACTCGCACACGCCGTTCATGATGGGCTTCTCGGCGCTTATGGCCGCGAAGATAGGGAGGTATCCGCACGTCAGCACCTTCCACACCCTGATAAACAACAGGAGCGTGATAGAGCAGTACTACCCGAAGAACAGGAACCTGAAGAGATTCACGAGCAAGTACCTCTGGAAGTACACGAAGTTCTTCTACAACAGGTGCAACCGGACCATAGCGCCTTCCAGAACCATAGAGAGCTTCCTCAAGAGGCACGGCATAGCGGAGACGTCTGTGGTCCCGAACAGCGTTGACGTGAAGCGCTTCAGCCCGAGGGTGAGCGGCGGAGGGATCAGGAAGGCGCTCGGGATAAAGGAGAGGGAAAGGATGGTCCTGTATCTCGGAAGGGCGAGCATGGAGAAGCGCCTCGACGTCATGCTCAAGGCCTGCAAGGTCCTCTCGAAGAAGGAGAAGGGCATAAAGTTCGTGATCGGAGGCACCGGGCCGTCGGAGCACCACTACATGAGCCTGGCCAGGCGCCTTGGAATAGCCGACAGGGTCGCGTTCATGGGCTTTGTCGATGGCAAGACGCTGCCGCACCTCTACGCCGCTGCTGACGCGTTCTGCATGCCCTCCACCTTCGAGACCCAGGGCGTCGTCTGCCTCGAGGCGATGGCATCGGGAAAGCCCGTCGTGGGAGCCGACTACATGGCGCTCAGGGAGCTCATCAAGAACGGAAGGAACGGGGAGAAGTTTGCGCCCGGGGATTATACCTCGTGTGCACGCAAGATAGAAAAGGTTTTAAATGATTCGAGGGCTTATACAAAGGGTGCGGTCTCAACCGCAGCTGAATTCTCTGTAGAGAGGACTACGGATAGACTACTCGACACTTACAAGGATGTCTTAGGCAATTGGGCGATTAACTGACTGAAGAGATAAAGAGCGGCATGGCCAATGTTTCAACCCCTGACACTCAGCCTCAGCCGGCTGCGGTGCAGGCGAAGGAGGAGAAGAAGGTTGAGGCCCAGCCTGCACCAAAGGCAGATGCTGCAGCTCCCCCCAAGGCAGAAGCTCCTGCGTCACCAAAGCCGATGAGCAAGGAGGACGAGCTGAGGAAGCTCATAGACGAGGAGAAGAAGAAGATACCGCCGCTCATAGACAGCATAAAGAGGAGCAGGAGAAGGCTCTCGTACAAGCTCGCCGAGAAGGCCGCGATGGAGAAGCTCTCCTCTATGGCCAAGGACAACACGAGGGAGATAGGGTACCTGAGGAAGAGGAAGGAGCAGCTCGAGTTCAGGATCGCGACCGAGGCGTTCTCCCTGCAGGCGGAGAAGGACCTCATAAGGAAGAAGAGCGAGATAGAGGCCCAGCTCGAGGAGGCGCTCAAGAGCTTCAGGCTCAAGAGGAAGGTAGAGTACATCAACAAGGACATAGAGGACCTCACAAAGGAGATAACGGGGATAGAGGCGAAGATCAACGAGGTCGATAGGAAGCTCGACGAGCTTTACGGTAATCTCAGGAAGATGACAGGACAGATGAGAAGGAGGCCGAGGCCGGAGGGAGGGGCCGGACCGAGGAAGACGCAGGAGCCGAAACAGGCGGAGATAAGCCTTGCGGACATAGCGATAATAAAGGGCAAGGAGAAGAAGCACACTGAGAGCGAGAGCGGCGGTGACTGATTGAAGATCACATTGTATGGTGCAGCCGGGGAAGTCGGAAGGAGCTGCATCATGGTCGAGTCGAACGATACGAGAGTGATCCTTGATGCGGGGATAAAGCTCGGCGCTAAGATAGAGGAGCCGATCATTCCTGACGATGAGCTCAAGTCGGTCGACGGCATAGTGACGAGCCACGCGCACCTCGACCACACGGGATACCTGCCGCACATATTCAGCGCCGGATACCAGGGATACGTCTACACGACCAAGCCCACGTTCGAGCTCACGAACGTCCTGATCAGCGACTACATAAGGATATCGAACCCGGAGAACGTGAAGAAGGAGGGCATAGCAAAGCTCGCGAGGATGAACAGGCAGGTCGAGTACCACCAGGCCTTCAAGATAAAGAACCTTGAGGTCAAGCTCGTCCCCGCGGGACACATACTCGGAAGCGCCATGATCGAGATCTTCGACGGGAAGGAGAGACTCCTCTCCACGGGGGACTGCAACTTCAGGTCGACGAAACGGCTCGACCCCGGATACACGGAGTACCTCCATGCGGACACGCTCATAACCGAATCGACGTACGCGGGTGACAAGGACGTCTTCGAGGGGGAGAAGAAGATCGCTGACGCGATGGTCGCAAGCATAGGCGAGACGCTGAAGCAGGGAGGCAAGGCCATAATTCCGGCGTTCGCGGTGGGAAGGGCGCAGGAGTCGCTGCTCCTCCTGGATGACTATATGAGATCGGGGATACTGCCCAAGGTGCCGATCTACATGGACGGCATGATAGGGAAGGCGATGAGGATACACAGGCATAACGTGATCTTTTGCAGGGACGAGCTGCAGAAGCGCATTCTGCTAAACGACGACGACCCTTTCAAGAGCAAGAACTTCTTCAACGTCACGACGAGGCAGCAGAGATCCAAGATCATGGACGGGAAGGAGTCGAGCATCATAGTCACTACCAGCGGAATGATATCCGGAGGCCCGATCATGAAGTACCTGCAGCACTGCGGGAAGGACCCGGAGAACAAGCTCATAATCGTGGGATACCAGGCGCACGGAACCCTGGGAAGGCAGCTCCTCGAGGGAGCGAAGGAGGTAGTCATAGAGGGTAAGAAGACGAAGATAGGAATGTCTGTGGAGAAGTACCACCTCTCGGCGCACGCCGACAGGAGGCAGCTGATGAGCCTCTTCGGAAGGATAAAGGGGCTGAAGAACGTGCTCATAGTCCACGGCGAGCCGGGAAAGGCGAAGGAGCTCCAAGAGGGGATAAAGAACAAGTACAACGCGATAGTCCCGACCCTCGGCAGCGACCACACGGTATGACCGCCAAAAAAACCAAGGGAAGCTATTTGTATAAGGGGAATCAACTCGTTAGCGATATTATGTCGTCAAGAGGCATCGTATTGATCCATAGATCCGGGGCGCGGGAGTGTGATGCACTTCTTTCGGGCCTCGAGAGCGCGCTGCACGGATACAAGATGGGATAGCCTTGCCTACTCCATCTCTATGACGAAGCTCTTGTAGCCCTTCGCGTCCTTCGGAAAGTTCTCGTCGCCTTCTGCGAACTGCTCTATTCCCCTTACGTCCGGGCCGTGTGCGATATCCATGTTTATCGCGTCCTTGAAGACCTCTATGTCCTCCTCCTTGCCCTCGGCAAGTATGTGGACGCTTCCGTCGCCCACGTTCTTTACCATTCCTTTTATCTTGTTCCTGTCGGCTGCCCTCTTCACGAGAGACCTGTAACCCACCCCCTGCACGAACCCGTGCACCACAAAGAAGATTCTCATCCGATCACTTCTTCATAATCTTTCTCTCAATATCATCTAGTTTCCTGATATTCCTTTTGTCGAATGCGGACTTGCCGTACGGCTCTGAGAACCACGCATCGAGTATCCTCTTCGCTAGCGCATTCGACGTAAGCTGAAGGCTCATCACAAGAACATTCGCATGGTCCCACTTCCTTGCACCCCTTGCCTGCTCCGGATCGGTGCAGAGGGCAGCACGCACCCCGGGGATCTTGTTCGCGACGATAGACGCGCCTGTGCCTGTCCAGCAGAACAATACCCCCTGATCCACTCTGCCGGAACTCACCGACTCGGCAAGTTCCCTGCTTGAATCGACCCACTCGGTGCCCTTCTTCCTGAGCGCGCCTAGCCTGACCAGATCATAACCGCGATCTCCAAGCGAGGAAACGACAAAGGCGGTAAGACCGTTTGCTTCGTCAGATGATATAGCAATCCGCATGAAGACCACGGCAATATTATATACACGTGCAAATTATTTATACCGGTACCTATGCACATCGATCCTCACGTACACTGCAGGGACTGGAGCCAGTCGTACAAGGCAACCATAAAGTCCGTGACAGATCTGGCGAGGAGCCAGGGTGTCGTCGCTTTCATCGACATGCCGAACACGGACCCGCCGATAACGACGGAGGAGCTCGTGAACAGGAGGCTGGAGACCGCCAAGAGCGAGGGCTGTCTTGACGGATACTATCTATATGTTGGTGTCACAAACGATCCCAACCAGATACGCGAGGCCGTGAGGATATTCGACTCGAGCCCGAAGGTTGCAGGGATAAAGATGTATGCAGGGAAGTCGGTAGGGAACCTCGAGATACCTCTCGAGGAGGGCCAGAGGGCCGTGTACAGGACTCTTGCCGAGGCAGGATACAAAGGCCCTCTAGCCGTGCACTGCGAGAAGGAGAGCATGTTCAGGCCGAATCTCTGGGACATGACAAAACCCTACACGTGGGGCGTGGCGAGGCCGAAGGAGGCGGAGATCGCATCCGTAAGGGACCAGATAGCGATGGCACGAGAGTATGGAGTAACGGCGAAGATCCACATATGCCATATATCAGTCCCTGAATCTGTTGCGCTTGTCGACCAGGCAAGGAAAGACCTCTCCATAAGCTGCGGCGCTACTCCGCACCACCTTACCTTGTCTTCGGAGGACATGCTCACGGTGGAGCACCTTGAGTACAAGGTGAATCCTCCGATAAGGAGCCACGCGGACATGCGTGCGATGAGGAGACTCCTGAAGGCAGACAAGATAGACATGATAGAGACGGACCATGCCCCGCATGCAAGGGAGGAGAAGGCGTACAATGCCAACAGGCCAAACGCATCTTACATGTCTGGGATCCCTAGCCTGAACAACTACAAGTCGTTTCTCGAAGGACTGAAGAGCGACGGATTCACCGCTGAGCAGATAAGGGCGATAACTTACGACAACGTCAAGAGGGTCTTCACGAAGATCAGGGAGTGAGTGGAGAGGAGTTCTCACGCAGGCCGATTGAATTGAGGAATCAAATGTTTTCCTCTAATTCAGACAGCTTATTTATGATAAAAGTGGGCTCTACTTTCTTTAATATGCTGAAATTGTAGAAACGTTTATTGTCTTCAGGTAAGAACAACGCCGTTTTACTGCCAGCGTTATTTCCCATAAGGATATCATTGGTTGTATCTCCTACAACGAGGGCTTCGTTAGTCTTAACACCAATGTTCCGACACGATCTTATGATTATTTCGGGATCAGGTTTGGGCTTTCTTACGTCATCAAAGCCAAGGATGCTATCCAGATATCCATTTATTTTTACTAACTTGACAATTTCGTCTATGTACCACCTATAGGCAAATGTTGCTATTCCGATCTTCAGGCCTCTTTCCCTAAGAAGAGCTAAGGTGGGTATAGTTTCGGCGAAAAGTTTTACAGTTTTCATAATACTTCGAACGTTTGAGAAATAGATATCGGTGAATTCATTTGATTTTTCCTGAATTCCGATACTTCTGCAGATTGTTTCTTCCGTTTTTCCAAAACACGTATCTACAATTTGTTTTTCTTTTAAGATTATACCATACTTTCTGAGGGTCAGATCGTATGCTTTAAGATACATCGGCAGAGAATTGGCCAGTGTCCCATCAAAATCAAATAGTATACATTTAAGCATGATAGTTTATGACTGCCTATTATTTAATGGATAGTCCTTGCATCGTGAGGTCTTACTCGAATATCTGAATCCCGTATATGTACTTGGTGTAGTCGAAGAATCCGTCGAATACCCTGCTGGCCTTGCCAAGTTTGCGCGTCGCGGACCTCATCTCCTGAAGCTCCTGCCTGGTCACGCCCTTCATCGCGATCAGGATCATCGGATAGAGCAGCATCGCAACCGCACTGCCGACAGCCAGCTCGGCCGCATACTTGAGCGATGCAGGGTGCAGTGCGAGATAAGCATTCATCGCAAGGTAGACCAGGGCTATGACAAGCCCGAGAACCGCTGCGCTTGCGTATATCAGCGCGACCTTCCTCATGTCGAACTTGATCCTGAAGACGAACCTCACCTCGCGCATGTAGAGGTATGCCTCGATTATGTTTGAGAGGACATAGAGGATGACGATTACGCCAAGGATAGGTGGCACGCTGCTCCCGTAACCAGCAAACGACAGGTACGGCACGAATACGAACAGGAGTACGAACACGATCACTGTGGAGATGCCGTTGACCTTGACTATGCTTATCGTGTGGTTGCCCGATATTATCAGGTAGTGTAGGTATGTCCTGAAGATGTAGGTCGACATGCCGATGACGATCAGGGTGAAGTAGAGCGGCGCCATTTGGTAGCTGCCCCCTATGAGCAGATGCAGCACTGGCACCGATAGCGCTGCCGCTGCGGCGAGCACCGGCAGCACGGCGATAAGCTCGAAGTTCATTATCTTCAGGTAAGTCTTGTTCACCTCGAGCCTCGCCTTGAACTCCCTGACTGCCTCAAAGATCGGAAGAAGGCCCAGGCCGAAAGTGCCGTAGATCATGGCGAGAAGGGAGAGTGCCTTCTGGGCCGATCCGTAGTTACCGAGAGCCGAGGAGGTGACGAAGAGTCCGAGGAAGACGGTGGCAAAGTACACGGATCCGTTGTTCAAGAAGTTCGTAACTCCCATCGGCCAGACGAACCTGATGGTGCTCTTCAGCTCCTTGAGCGAAGGCAGGACTATCCTTGGCTTTATGTGCCTCGATATGGCCTTGTACATGAAGACGGTCCCGGGGATGAGGCCGAGAAGGTATGCAAACAGCATCGCCGATACGGCTCCCATCACGCCGAATGCCAGTGTTAGGCCTATGGCCAGCACTAGCTGCGCGGCCTGGAAGAAGACCTGTAGACTCGCGTAGAAGCCGCTCCGCGAGAGCCCTAGGAGGAGGTTGACCGGCATTGTGCTAATTATGTACACCACGACGGTGCTCGCCGCTACCATGAGGAGCTCGGTGCTCGCGTTGATGTTGGGAAAGGCCGCGGAGACGTATGGGCTTATCGCAATCCCGAGTATCGTGAACGCGCCGCACACCGCGAGGGCTATTATGTAGCTGCTCGATACCGCCCTCAATATTCCTTCGTGGTCCTTCTTGCGCAAGAGCTCGGGGAGTTTGTAGGCCATGTAACCGCCGACACCGAACGCCTGGAACGAATTGAGGAGGGCATAGAAGCCGATGGCAAAAGTGTAGATGCCGTACTGCGACGGGCCAAGGATCCTTGCAATAATTATGAATGTGACGGCCGTGAGTATCCCGCTGGAGACCTGCCCAAGAAAGATCGGGTAGAGCATCTTGCCTGCACGCACTCCGACCCCGTCCTCGACAGCCCTTGCCACTCTCACACCGCCTTTATTCCGATCTTTTCCTGCAGCTCCGCAAGGCTCTTGTACCCGTCCTTCTTCAGCCGGGCCGAGACGCCCCCCTCTATCTTCCTGAGGAGGCCTATGCCGTAGAACCCGTACGGAGTGTAGCCCTCGAGCGCATTGGCCCCCGCCTTGAAGGTCTCGTACGCATCGTCGCCGTCGTAGATTCCGCCTGTCGCGACTATTACGGAATCAGGGAACCTTGACCTTATGTCCCTTACGCTCCTCAACCTGTACGGCTTCAGGAACTTCCCGCTTCTTCCGGCCGACTGGTAGCCCCAGTCCTTTGCCGGGACCTGCTCCCTCGCCACCATCTTTGTATTGGTAGTGACGACGCCGTGGCCTCCTCCGTCAATGAATTTCCCAACGAGCGCCATGCTCGCCTCCTTCTCCGATTCCTCGTACGGCCCCAATTTCATAAGCCGCAGCTTGTCAGGAGCGCACTGTTTCATCAGCGCCGCAGACTGCTCGAATATCCCCGGGGTGCGGAGCTCCCTGAGAGCTGCGGTGTTGGGTGAGAAGCAGTTCCATACGAACCCATCGACATACTGGTTCAGGCCCTTGAGCAGGGTGGCCAGTTCCTCCATCGCCACTCCGACGGCATTCTCTTCCGAGATCGGAAGCCCGCATATGCTCACGTACAGAGGAGCCTTGCACTTCGCGGCCCTATACGCGATTATCTTCTGCTTGAAGTACTCTAGCCCCTTGCTCGGGAATCCCTGCGCGTTGTACACGTCGAGAGCATCGTTGTCGAACGCCACCCTGGGCATCTTGTTCCCATCGCGCGGATTCACGATCACCGTGCCAGGCTCAAGGAATCCGAAGAAGTTGGAGAGCGACTTCATCGCATCCCCGTTCTTGTCGAGTCCAGCCGCCGTCCCGAAAGGGATGATCTCCTTTCCGTTAACCTTGACAGCGAGTTCCTGCCTGTGGGCAAAGAGCACGGATAGCATCTTCAGCGACGACTCGTTC
>JAJYFQ010000060.1 GCA_021785375.1 Microcaldota archaeon
TTTACTGGAAGCAGTACAACATCACTACCCAGAGCGACGTCTCTTTCGGCAACTACTATTCAAGCAATTACTTCAATTTCATAAGCGCGGATTACGAGAGCCCGATAACCGGAGGGTTCCAGATACAGCCGCTTTCCTTCTTCCTGCAAAAATCCCCAAATGCCACATACACTTCTGCATTAAGCTTCATGAACTCTACAGGGAAGTTTCAGGGCACGCCGTTCACGCTATGGGGAGGAGCCCTGGTTCCTGGTGCTGACGCAGTAGTGTTCGGCAACACAACGCCGACTGGCGCATCCAATCTTCCACTCTCAACCATGTCACACGCCCAGGTGCTGAGCCAGCTCAAAAACTTCAATGACCAGTTTGCCTGGGGCGAATACGCAGCTGCTGACGTCTACATCACGTACGCATGCCCTGCGATAAACAATACAGCGCAGGTTTGCCAACTCCCCGCCATCAAGAGGCTGGAGCTTGCCGTCTCGATAGGCAAGTAGGGTTTGCCCAATAAATAGGTAAAGACAAGCCTACTCACAGTTAGGTTTGTTCTGGTACTCAGTTCATTACTGCAAATCTGTTCAGGATGTTTATTTTTGCAGTAATCTCCATTTCAATATTATATTCTTTCATCGAAAATATGCTCTCTCCCAACATTCCAATAAAGAGGGTTGAACCAATATCGTAACCACTCTTCCTCTGTTTACCAACATACTATTATATTTGTTCCAATTTCGAAGGTCTTTCATATCGATCGCCAAAAACCGATATGAACTCAGGGGTCAAAATCCCTTGGTTTTAGTGGAATTATTGGACAAACTCGGCAAGTAAGCATTTAAATATCTGGAAATTCCAATTCCCCTAAGTTCATTCTGAAGTGTGCGGGCATGGAAGGAAAAGCAAGCAGAGTTTATAACACAGTAAGGAGAGTGTACACTCCGAAGTACATACTTCTCAACATGGCCGCAGCCTTCGTCTACTATTTTGTGCTCATATATTTGATAAGTGTGCAGCAGTACGGTGCGGTGATAATCACGATACCGCTCTACCTTTTCTATGCGCTCGCAATAACAGCGTCTGTAGCGTTCACGATAGCGATATACTCGCTGTCCAACACGAGGAACAACCGCGCGCACGTCTCTGCCGGGCTGACAGGCACTGTAACTGCCCTCGTAGGCGGGGTTTTCGCAGGATGCGGATGCACGGCGCCGATCATCTTCAGCCTAACCGCGGTTGGATTCACAACAGCACAGGTTTTTGCACTGAACAATTTCATTTCAAGCAATATCATTCTACTCTTCGCCTTGATGATAGCTATAAATCTCTTTGTAGTGATATATTACCTGAATAAGCTATCAAATCCGGCGTGCAGAGTAAGGAAAAGGTAAAGGGACTGTAGAGGAAAACGGGTTTGATGGCGTATATGCGATAAGGTTATCGCATGGCGACTAAGAAATGGAACGGGCGCACCGGTTCAACGAAAAAGGCTGACCAAGAGAAAAAGGGAGGACACGAAAGAAAGGAGAAGGCAGAAAAAGAGAGAACGCGACTCTATAACACTTCAGCCATCAGCGCAGGCGCTGCACAGCCTGTGAATGAGGAGCCGCAGACCTTCCATGAGATAATAATCAATAACATAGTCAGCAACAGCAAGGGGAGGAACAATGTTCCTGACGAGGCGATGCTTCTTGGTGCTACAATCTCCTCTCTCAGCAGCGGCATGAGGGAGCTGCGCTACAAGAGCGGGATGAATGTCGGGAAGGCACTCTACAAGCAGTCATCGCTCGACAAGAGCTACATGTTCCAGGAGGAGTCTGTCCGCAGCCTCGTGAACTTCTTCGATGCCGCAGGCTACAGCAACGTCACATACAGGGCATACCCGGACGACATCGAGATAAAGATTCACGAACGCAACAACACAGATGTTGGCGCAAACATACATTCATTCGAGGCGGGGATAATCTCCGGATACCTCAGTGCGATGCAGAAGAAATACACAGCAGTGCACGAATCCACATGCAGCAACAACGGAGGGAACTGCTGTACTTTCACGATAAAGGGATCGCAGAACAACGGATCCAACAGCGTTCCATCCATGGAGCGGTTCGCCGCATCAATTTCGGAGAGGGCAAAGGGTCCGAACGCCAACAGACATGCAGCGCATGTGTCAGATGCATACTGCCTGCTTTCCTCATCACGGTTGCTTGACCAGAGCTACCTGGAGCCGCTCAAGGAGATTGCGGCCCACACAGGAAGGGAGATAAGCGACAAGCTCTTTGAGGGAAAGAGGGCGCAACGCTCCTTCTTCTCCTATATAGAGAACACGATAAGGCTGCTGAACCTCGGAGAGCCTGAGATAAAGAGCACGAACCCACTCCAGATGGAGGTAAAATTCAATGGGATAGACTCCAGGAGTGAGAACGTTGACCTGGCTCTTGCATTCATAGAAGGCCTTATCTCCGACAGATTCGGAAAGGAGTTCGTAGCGTCAGAGCGCACCGACAACGGGAAATATGTACTGGATATAAGGGAAGCGAGGAACTGACTCACATATAGTTCGCGAGGTTGAACTGCTTTGTAGGCCTCTCCCCTCCTCCGACCCCTCCGAAGACTGTTTCTATCTCATCCCTGACGAGCATGAGCCTCTGCTTTATGTAAGGCTCGAGATTGTACCTGTCCGCAAGGTCAGTTGCCATCTGCAGATACTTCTCTATCCCACCCTTTGATATAGTTAGGACCAGCTTTCCCTCGCAGCGGGTGCACTTGCCTATCAATGGGACTCTCCTATACTTCGCGTTGCAGGCGACGCACCTGAACGTCTGCTTAGAAAAGGAGTGCATATTCCCGATGAGGTCTGGGATGAAGTGGCTGATTATCAATCTTCTCGCAGCATCCGCCCTGTCTATGGTGAAAAGCTTGTCCATCAGCTCGAACTGCACGTCTATCTTCTCCTGCATTGACTTTAGCTTCGTGTAGACGCTCTGCGCCGGAGAGCCGTTCAGTGAATCCACGCCTGCCGAGTGGGTGAAGTTTATGTTCTGGTAAGCCTCGCGCTTCTTCAGCCTGTTCATCACAATCTCCACCTGCACGTCCCCGGGAGGGAGCATTGAGAATGTCTTATCGTAGAAGTCGAGGCCATAGCTATTGAGGGTTTCCATCATATGCACCTCGTCGTCTACATCATCGGGATGCACATTGAGAGTGAGAATTATCGGTGCATCCATCGTTCCCCCTATCGTCGTAGGAAGGTACCTCTTAGAGAAGTTGATCAACGCATCCATAAGCAGCATCGTGGTGTCTTCATCCCCATCACAGTTCCTCCTCCTTGCTGTTATGGTGTACGGGTGCGCGAATCCTACGTGCGCGCCGGTCACGCCAACAATCCTTCCCAACACTCCGCATGAGGTGTGCGGTGAAAGCGTTATCACAAAGTGCCCAATCAGCTGGTCGACAGTCTCGATATTGTAGAACGGCTCCAGCTTGTAGAACCTTACAAGGAGATCATCTATGAACTTTGCAGCGTTCAGCATGTACTTAGCACCCCTCTCATTGATTATGAGATCCTGATGCCTCATCTCGACCAGCTGATCATCGCCCTTCAGCTCATTCCCGAGATAATCGTGCGTGTAGCCAAGTTCCTTCATCTTCTCGACGCTCACACCCATCTCCTTAGGATAGAAGTGCGTCATCGGCGCATCCGTGGCATCAAAGCGAGCTGTGCCATCCTTGAATATGTAGAGGTTGTGCATTGACCTAAGTATTCCCTTCTCGAGCGGTTCTGGAATCTTGTCCCTGCTGACCAGACCCCTTACCCCTTTCATGACCTTAGGCAGGTTCTGCACCCCAAGGTTCTTCAGCGCCTCATCTATTACTGTGGAAAGGCTGACCTTTTCGGTGTCATATCCATTGGTCTTTATGTTGCACACGCCGCATACGTCTTTGGAGGTTATCCTTCCGCAGTTCCTGCATATCCTCTCTACCACTGCGCGGGATGCATGATGCCTGCAATACGGAAACATCTGCAGCTCCCTTCCAATCATGCATCTGTAGCGCGCCACCTCTATCTCGGCGAGGCGCTTCCCGAACTTCCTCTTGTCGTCGACATATGATTTGTAGATGTTCCTGTCCTTGCTGCCATAGTCTCCGATCGGGAAGAGCACCTGCGGCGCAGGCTTCATCAGCCTCTCCCTCGCCTTTTCAGGCCTTCCTATCCTGGCACCGATCCTGGTCGACCTCTTCATCACCTTGAACGGAGCGACAGAATCGACTATATCGAGTGCGGATTTTGTCACTACATAATTGTCAAGCGCGGCCGCATCAAGGCTTATCCTCTCCCCGCTGCTGAAGCCGAGCGACATGAGCAGGCTCTGCGCGTCGTCGCCCCTTATCAATATCGATGATCCCTCGTCGAAGTGCGGTATGCAAAGCCTTTCCAGCGCATCCCTCACTATGCTATCCTTCCCGCTTACGGGAATCTCGATCCCAGCCGTAGCGAAGACACTCCTTTCTCCGTCAGGATTCTCCACATCCGCGCGGAGTACCGCGTTCGCTATTTCAAACAGTTCAGCGCCACTGACATCAGAATAATCGTAAATGTACCTCGGATGCATGGGAATCTTGAAGTCCCTGGACAGTTTGTAGGCTGCTGCAAAAGACGGAACGCCCTCAACATGCTCGGGGTATCCTGCTGCCTTCAGCTGCTCGGCCCAGTACTCCTCCACGTAACTTGTCGGCGCGAGGGGAGTGTTCGACTTCCTGAAATCTCCGTATGTGACAAGTATGTCCCCGACCGAGATGATCTTCTTTATCTGCCCGAGTACTGCCTTAGCCTGCTCTGCACTGTTTATCCTGATCGCCTCCCCGGAAACAAGCTTGACGAAAGGTCCTTCTATGCTGTCTACGGGCGTGGCCACGCATCCCTTCCCGGGCTTCTCAACGCGGACCTGTGTGCCGACCGCTATGAACTCATTGAGTACGTACATTGTTGCGGGACTGAAGCCCTTTGCAGCGATGCCTGTCATCCTTGACCTTCCGTACCTCAGCCTGAAACTTCCGGCGTGCGATGGATAAGCCAGGACGGGCCTGCCTGCGATGAGCTCCTGCAGGAAGACCGCCTCCTTCTTCTCCTCTTTTACTTGTTTTGCAGGAGACGGTACCGTCCCCTTGTCAACCTTTATCACGTTGTTCAGCCAGCCCCAGTCGAGGCCGACGGCTTTCGTGTTCTTCAGCACGCTCTTCGCTTTCTGCGCCACTCCCTCGCAGACTACGAGCGCAACCCCTCCTCTTATCTTGTTGGTTATCACCTGCTCCTTCCCTTCTGCGTCGAGCCTCTTCACGTTGCGGTGTATTCCGACCTCTATCTGCTCTGTCGGGACCCCATCTATGCAGACGGGGAAGTTCTCCAGGAGGACTCGCATGTCGTCCTCGCTGGGCTTGTACTGCAGCCTCGCTGCTCGCGCGTCATAGATCAGCATCTCCTCTATCGTCCGCTCCACCTCCGTCTGCGTTGCCTTGTACGCGCCGAACCCGGGCATCTTCCTTGACAGGTCTGCGAG
>JAJYFQ010000061.1 GCA_021785375.1 Microcaldota archaeon
CTCAGCTCACGGAAGTGCCCGACCGCATAGGGGTTAGTGGAAAGCTCATCAAGACGAAGAAGGGGGAGGTGACTGTCGAGGCACGGGAAGTCACCATGCTCTCCAAGTCCCTTAGGAGCCTCCCGGAGAAGTACCACGGGCTGACGGACATAGAGGCAAGGTACAGGAAGAGGTACCTCGACCTGATAATGAATCCAAAGGTTAGGAACTTCCTTGAGACGAGGGCCAGGATACTCAGGCATGTCAGGGAGACGCTCGACGCCGCGGGATACATTGAGTTCGAGACGCCGGTGCTGCAGCCCACTTACGGGGGGGCGAACGCCAAGCCATTCCTCACGGAATACAACGCGCTCAATGCGAAGGTCTTCCTCAGGATATCGGACGAGCTCTACCTGAAGAGGCTCGTGGTCGGGGGCTTCGAGAAGGTCTACGAGGTCTCGAAGGACTTCAGGAACGAGGACATAGACTCGACCCACAACCCGGAGTTCACGCAGGTGGAGTTCTACGAGGCGTACAAGGACTACGAGGACTACATGAAGTTCACGGAAGAGATCCTCTCAAGCCTTGTCAAGAAGATCTTCGGCTCGTTCAAGTTCACGTACCAGGGGAAGGAGCTCGACTTCACGCCGCCGTTCGAGAGGGTCTACTGGGTCGCCGAGCTGAAGAAGGAAGCGGGGATGGACATAAGCGAGATGAGCGACTCAGATGCCGTGAAGATCGCGGAGAAGGAGGAGCTGGACATCAAGATAAAGAACGCATACCACGTGGCCGACGGCCTGTTCGACAAGTACATCAAGCCGGAGCTCTGGCATCCGACGTTCGTTGTCGACTATCCCGCGTACATGTGCCCCCTGACAAAGGACAAGAGGGGCAACCCGAAGCTGAGCGAGAGGTTCGAGCTCTTCATAGCGGGAAGAGAACTGGGGAACTGCTACTCCGAGCTCACGGATCCGATAGAGCAGAGGAAGAAGTTCGAGCATCAGGATGCGGAGAGGAGGAAGGGGGACTACGAGGCACCTCCGAGCGACACGGACTTCCTCGAAGCAGTGGAGTACGGGATGCCACCGATGGCGGGGATGGGGCTCGCGATAGACAGGCTCTCGATGATACTCACCGACAACATCTCGATAAAGGAAGTGATTCCATTCCCGGCAGTAAAGCCGGAGAAGAAGGAGCAGTGACATCCGGAACTTTGCGCAAAGCAGACCTAGGCTTAACTGCAGCATACAATAATATATACCCCTGCATTTTAGACAAAGAGCAAATATTTATATATTTGTAGGGGTATAACCATCATATGGTTACAATAAGAAAGGAAGAAAGGGGCGGCAATGTATACTACTACCTGGAACACTCGTTCAGGTTAAACGGTAAAACGCTGAAGAAGGAGAAATATCTTGGGAAGGCGATACCAAAGAACATAGAAAAGATAAAGGGCAGTTTTTTGTACGAAGTGTATAGGGAAAAATGGTACTCGAAGTTCGAACTTATAAGAAAGGCTTTCAACAAGGAGCAAAAAGCCATGCCTCCCGAAGCGGTAGAGAAGTACATCGAGGCGTTTATGATAAAGTTCACCTACGATACACAGAGGATTGAGGGGTCGACTCTGAGTTTTAGGGATACCGCCAACCTGCTTCTGGAAGGCATAACCCCTCAAAATAAGCCGTTGAGGGATGTTAAAGAGACGGAAGAGCACAAAAAGGTATTCTACGAGATGCTGGAAACCAAGAAAGATATAAGTCTGAACCTGATCTTGGAGTGGCATTATAAACTATTCAAAGAAACAAAACCAGGCATAGCCGGCAAATTTCGGAACCATCAAGTTGCCATAAGCGGCAGCAGATTCCTTCCTCCATCACCTGCAGAGATCAACGCCATGCTCACCGAATTTACAAGATGGTATAACAGAAGCAAAGAGAAATTAAATCCGGTAGAGTTGGCAGCGCTTACGCATCTAAAGTTCGTAACGATCCATCCTTTCACGGACGGAAATGGAAGAATATCAAGATTGTTAATGAATTTCGTGTTGCACAAAAACGCATTTCCCATGTTAGACATAGAGTACAAGAATAGGTCGAGCTACTACACGGCACTGGAGAGATCACAGGTAAAGCAGAATGAAAGCCCTTTTATCCTCTGGTTCTTCAAAAAATACTTGAAAAGCAACGTGGCTTATCTTAAGCAGGGCTCACGATAGACAGGCTCTCGATGATACTCACCGACAACGTCTCCATAAAGGAAGTGATTCCGTTCCCTGCGGTGAAGCCTGAACAGGACAGGCGGCACTAGCCAGAGGCCATTTTATGCCTTCTGTGGGATCTTGAGTGTCCCTCAGGTCTGCCCGAAGGGACTGACCAGCCGGGCAGCTTCTGACTCTGTAGGCAAGGTTTATAAAAGTCTGGTTGCAGAGATAATCAGCGGTAATATGGAGTTCGCGGTTGCAGTATCTACGATGCACTCTCTCGTCAGCTCGCGCTCTTCCTCAAGTTCACGGTCCTCATGCTAGTCGCATTGAGGCTCCAATAATCCTTAAGGTGTCACTATGCAAACAAGAACCCCCAGAATGAGAACGCCGGGTGCGGCAGATGCAGCGCAAGCTGCGCAGGAACGGCAGACAGTCAGGATCTTAGTGTCAGAGGTGGAGGTCAGAGCTCCAGAGGCCGAGCACTCCATACCGGAGGGGTTCAGGATGGCAACCCCCGAAGAGATATCGCTGGCGTACAGCATAGACCAGGAATTCCGGCAGGAAAAGATGTACGGTAAGGGGCCCATCTGGGTTGACCGGGTCGGACTCAAGGATTCCGGATACGGCGAGATCCTGGAGCATGGTGATTTCTCCGAAGTGGGCAAGAAGGAGTTCGATGCGCTCCCTATAGAGAAGAGGGCCAGGTTCTATGATGGAGAAGGCCGCGTCACGATGCAGGCATTCGAGTGGTTCGGGGTGAGCAAGAAGGAGTGGAGGCTGCAAGTCTCAGCAAGGAGCGTCGGGAACCTGGACTCGGCTAGGGTCGCCTATGTGAGGATAGAGGATGACGAGGCTTTGCAAGGCTGCCTCAGGGGAGACGGCCTCCCAAATGGAGCCGTTCCGGAAGCCGATCAGGTGTAGTTGAACGTAACCGTTATGCTCTCCGTGACCGAGCTCGTGCCTCCGAAGATGGTTGCCTGCTTCCCTGAGGATCCCGATGTCGCGGCGTTGAAGTAGACTCCGGGGTATATGTTGTAGCTGCTGACCGTTATGTTCCTCACGCTCAGCGCCGCGTTGCCTGCGACGGCCTGGGCCTGCATCGTTGCATTTGTAAGGGCCTGTTGCAGCGCCTCCTGCCTCAGGGCAGTTATCTGCGGTGTTGAGAGAGCCGTGTTGATGTTGGAGACGTACACGTTAGGTATTCCAGAGAGTGCAGTGAGGGCAGCGCTGGCGTTGTTGATTCCCGGAATTGTCACCGTAAGCGATTCCGTGGCCGTGTATCTGCTCGTGTTGCAGGCCTGGTAAGCTGGCACAGGCGTCTGCCCATAAACCGTGGTCGTCGAGACAGTCGTGGGGTAGTAACCGTAAGGGCACGTATTCTTCTGCACCGAGTAGTAGGTCGTCGCGATCAGGCTGAGATTCCCGTTTATGTAGGGATTGATAGTCTTGTTGAGCGCGTCTATCGCCGACGAGAGGTTCGCCGTGGCACCCTGCGTCGACGCGCCGCTCCCGTTGACGTTAAGATACAGCTTGGCCATCGAAGGAAGAGTGGATGCAGATCCTGTTGCCGAGACCGCTATCACGTGCGAGGCCTGCCCCGTGTAACCCGGCTGTGCATAGGAAGGCCGTGCGTATATGGCGGAGACCGCAACCGCACCTGCAACGAGTATCGCTATGAGCGAGACAGCACCAAGAAGCATGTCGGACTTCATGTTTTCACACGGCTATTACGAACCCCGCCTTATTATCCCTTTCCCTTACTCCTTGAGCCTGGCCGTGCAGTATGCGCACCTCCTCGCCTTCAATGGTATTGCGGAGAGGCACTCGGGGCAGGTCTTCGTCTCAGAGGCCTTCGGCTTGGCCCTGTAGAGGCCGTGCAGCGGCTTGACTATCAGGAAGAATACCACGGCAGCTATGATCACAAAGCTTACGAGCTGGTTTACGAATAGGCCGTACTGGAATGTGCTTCCATTGACTGTGTAGTTTAGAGTGGAGAAGTTGTAGTGCCCTGCCACTCCTATGAGGGGGGTTATGATATCCGAAACGAAGGAGGTAATGACAGAGTTGAACGCCACTCCTATGACTACCGCAACAGCAAGGTCTACCACGTTGCCCTTTGTGATGAAACTCTTGAACTCGTCCAGTATGCCCATCGCACGACCCTCCCTACATTAAGACTGGGCTTGTGAGCGCATATTACCCTGTACGGTCAGTCCTTGCGACCTGCGTATACGAGTACCGCGTAGATCACTACCGCGAAGAAGATCACGTCGAGAACGAAGTTGGCGTAGTTCGGGGCCCACGGGTTGTACTGGGGAGCCACAACCATCCTGACGAGCCATGTCGCAGGCCATCCGTACCAGACTCCTCCCACGAATCCCCCTCCCGGGGTAGTGTTTATAAGTCCCGTAACGAGTGTAGCAACTATTCCGCCACCAACCGATCCAACGGCATTCGAGATTTTCATGATTCTACATACGATAGTCGGATTTAAATACATGTGCTGCGCTGGACTGCATGCGTAAGCGCAGCATTCGGTTACCGGTGCAATCAGGACTTCTTCAGCGCCGCTGATGTGCCCCTGAATCCGAGGTAGAGTGAGACCGCAAAGACCGCAAGGCCTACCAGGTCTATCCCAGAACCGAGGATCCCGAGCCCCCCGCTGCTGTTCCCCGAGAGCGTGTTCGCTACAGAGACGCCGCTAAAAAGGTTCACTAGTCCGGCCACGAAGAGTATGGCTATGCCCGCGAGCAGCACCGTCCCCGCGGTGTTGAGCGACTTCTGCGATGTGTCCGCTCCGAGCCTCTTGTAGAGTGCCGAGAGCTGCCATCCGAAGAGAAGTTCCACTATCAGCAGCAGGAAGGTGAAGATCATTATCAGCGTAGAGTATGCCTGCGTCGGAGGTGTGCCTGTCGTTCCTGCTCCGGTGAAAGACCCTACGAGCGAGCTCGCAACAGAGACCATCAGGGCCACCGTGATTATTGCTGTTATTGCGAACAGTATGACTGCTATGACGACCAGCAGCTTGAGCCACTTCGAGACCGATGCGTAGGCCGCAGAGCTCTTGAGCTGGCTCCTCCTCAGGTCCCTGATGCCGAACATGAGGCTCAGTGTTGCGTATACTGTAAAGACAAAAAGCACGAGCTCGAGTATGACGAGAACCGCCACCATTGCGATAAGTCCACCGCTCTGCGCGGCTGTGAGTGCGGCAGCTGCTCCTCCGTTCAGCACGCTGCCTACGACCACGAATGCGACTATCTCCGCTATGATCGCCAGTACCACTGCCACGAGCTGATAGAGGAAGTACCTCTTGATGCTCATGAGGCCTTCAGTTCCCAAGTTAGCCGCACTAGTTGCCA
>JAJYFQ010000062.1 GCA_021785375.1 Microcaldota archaeon
CCTTGAGATCACGTCACCGCTCATGAGCATTGTCCAGATCGTTGAGGGAAAGCAGGCAGGCGCTGTGACAGGGTACGATGTGGTGGGCGCGGATGGAACCACGCCAATAGCAAAGATCGGAATGCAATCCTCCGCAACCGGATGGATAGGCCGCAACATGGCCAACTTTGTGCTCCAGATAATCGACAAGAGCGTGCCCACGCTTCTCCTTATAGAGTTTGCAGTGGCCGTCGACCATCTCTACATGTACTCGTCAATGAACACAAGGACGTTCGGAATGGGTGGAGGCATGGGGATGGGAGGCCCGGGCATGGGAGGATTCGGTGGCGGAAGGCCGGGAGGATTCAGCATAGGCATAAAGTAAGGTCAAGCCGCATTCTTCATCGCGGATTTACGGAATGTCGAGTAACGATGCAGAATGTTTAATAACATTTGTTGCGTTATCTTACCGACGGTATTGTGGAGAGGCAGAGAATGGGAAGAGTGCTTATACTGGGTGCTGGAGGAGTGGGCAGGGTCGTTGCGCACAAGTGCGCGCAGCACCCGGATGTCTTTGCCAACATAATGCTCGCCAGCAGGACGAAGTCGAAGTGCGATGAGATACGCAGGGAGATAAAGGAGAGGGCAGGCATAGAGATAGAGACCGCTGAGGTCGACGCAGATAAGACGGGGGAGATGGTCGCGCTCATCAGGAGGTTCAAGCCCGATCTCGTAGTAAACGTCGCGCTTCCTTACCAGGACCTCACGGTGATGGACGCGTGCCTCGAGGCCGGAGTCAACTACATGGACACCGCCAACTATGAGCCGAAGGACGTCGCGCACTTCGAGTACAGCTGGCAGTGGGCCTACCAGGAGCGATTCAGGGAGAAGGGCCTCATGGCCGTGCTGGGATGCGGGTTCGATCCCGGAGTCTCAAACATCTTCTGCGCGTACGCACAGAAGCACCTCCTCGACGAGATAAACTACATCGACATACTTGACTGCAACGCGGGAAGCCATGGACACGCGTTTGCAACGAACTTCAATCCCGAGATAAACATAAGGGAGGTCACCCAGGAGGTGAGGCATTGGGAGAACGGAAAGTGGATAAGCACGCCGGTGATACTGGACCAGAAGAGCGTGCACTTCACGTTCGACTATCCAGTCGCTGGCCCCAAGGAGAGCTACCTGCTTTATCACGAGGAGCTGGAGTCTCTCGCGAAGAACATAAAGGGACTCAAGAGGATAAGGTTCTGGATGACATTCTCCGATAACTATCTTACGCACCTCAGGGTTCTTCAGAATGTCGGGATGACCAGGATAGACGAGGTTGATTACGAGGGAAAGAAGGTTGTTCCGATAAAGTTCCTCAAGGCGCTCCTGCCTGACCCAGCAACGCTAGGCACGAACTACACGGGCAAGACGGTGATAGGCAATGTCATGAGGGGAAAGAAGGATGGAAAGGAGAGGTCAGTATACATATACAACGTCTGCGACCACGCCGATGCTTACAGGGAGATCGGAGCGCAAGCAGTCTCTTACACGACAGGGGTTCCGGCGATGATATGCGCCATGCTTATGCTCAGGGGAGTATGGAAAGGCGCAGGAGTGTTCAACACGGAGCAACTCGATCCCGACCCTTTTATGGAGGAGCTCAACAGGTGCGGACTGCCTTGGAAGCAGGTCGAGTTCGAGGGAAGGCTCCCCGAGTAGATACGATGGCAAAGAAGTTTTACCTGGACGAACTGGATAATTTTCCGGAGAGCGTCACCGGCAGGATAGAGAGCCCTTGCTTCCTGGTGAGCGAAGGGCTCCTGAAGAAGAACCTTGAGGCGCTGTCCAATGTCAAGAGGATGACAGGAGCGAAGGTCTTCCTGGCGCTGAAGGGATTCGCGATGTTCAGCACCTTCCCCATGATCAGGAGGTATCTTGACGGCGTGTGCGCGAGCGGGCCCATAGAGGCCAGGCTGGGCCATGATGAGTTCAGGAAGGAGGTCCACACCTATGCGCCCGCGTTCTCTGACGAGGACATGAGGAAGACGATAAGGTATTCTGACACGATAATCTTCAACTCGATCGCGCAGTGGAAGAAGTACCGAGGAATGATTGCGAGGAGCGGGAAGGGGATAGAGGTTGGATTGAGAGTGAACCCGGGATACTCCGAGGTGGAGACCGACCTCTACAACCCGGCACTCCCGGGATCGAGGCTTGGCATGCAGCCTGAAGAGCTCAGAGGAGAGGATCTTAGGGGCGTCGACGGCCTCCACTTCCATGCGCTCTGCGAGCAGAATGCCGACACGCTCGTCAGGGTCCTGAGGTCCTTCGAGAGGCTCTACGGAGAGCACATACCGCGAATGAAGTGGGTCAACTTCGGAGGCGGCCATCACATAACCAGGAAGGATTATGATGTGGACCTTCTGGCCAAGACGATAAATGGATTCAAGAAGAAGTACGGGGTCCAGGTGCACATCGAGCCGGGAGAGGCCGTAGCCCTAAACGCGGGAGTTCTTGTTGCGACCGTCCTCGATGTCGTGCGCAACAAGAAGGTGGACAACGCGATACTCGACACCTCTGCGGAGGCGCACATGCCCGATGTCCTGGCCATGCCGTACAGGCCCAACATAATCGGTGCGGGAAGGCCGGGAGAGCAGAGGCACACGTACAGGCTGGGAGGGCTCACGTGCCTTGCCGGAGACGTGATCGGCGACTACTCGTTTGCAAAGCCCCTGAGGCCTGGGGACAGACTCGTCTTCCTTGACATGGCGCACTATTCGATGGTCAAGACGACAACGTTCAACGGCATAAGGCATCCGTCGATTGCGCTATATGATCCGGAGAGAAATAGAGTACGGGTGGTAAGGCGCTTCGGGTACGCAGACTATAGAAACAGGCTCTCGTAGGTACAACCGTAAGATTTTCCGGCCTTTAAATAACACCGCAAGCCATCTTTATTTGGGGAGGAGGGATGGATTTTGTTACCAAGGTAGTGCTAGCCGCGATACTCGCGCTTGCAATCCTGGACACTGTCGAGATCTACTCGATGTCCGGGATATACTGGGACTTTGCCGTCAACGTCCTCAATGCCAGGGCATTCCTGACGCCATTCTTCTATCAGTATATGTCAACCGTCCATCCCCCCTACCCGATAGTCGTAACGCCGCATTTCTACATCGAGACATTCAGGGATCCGCTGATGCCGCTTCTTCTTACCCTCTTAACCATTCCGCTCAATGGATTTGCCCCAGTCGTATACCAGATAGCCATAATATTCCTTCTCCTTGCGTCGCTCATCTACTTCTCGAGCAAGACCGATGTCAACCTGCTCCTTCTCGCCCTGCTCTTCTTCAACCCTTACGTTCTCTTCAATCTCTTCCTCTTGGACGGCGAGGAGGGCCTCTCTCTCATAATAATGATATTCACTGTTGCACTTCTCTTCCAGAAGAGGTGGGAGTCGGGAGTGCTTCTCGGCATCGCGGGCCTTGCTAAGTATCCGTCGCTCATCTTCTTCCCGCTTCTCTTCCTGCTGCCGGGAAGGGACCTGAAGCTCAAGGGATTTGCGGCCTTCGTGGTCACATCCATGCCTTTTCTGATAGTCAACTTCGCTTACTACGGAAATCCGTTCGCCGCTTACTTCAATGAGATGAACTTCTTCTCGCTGGGGTCCTCTCCGGGAAGCAGCGTGATCGCGCCGTCGCTACTTACGATCTTTGCGTATCTGATCCCTGCGCTTCTGGTACTCGCCGCACTCTTCGTCTCTGGCAACGAGATGGAGAGGGACAAGGCAAAGAGGATAGATCACCGGCAGAAGGTCCTTTTCGCGGCTATTGCGCTCGGCACGATAGGATGGCTCTGGCTTTCACGGTACCCGAGCCTCTACTCCACCCCAAGGATGGGGTACCTTATGTACCTCGGAGTGGCGCTCGAGATGGCCGTGCTTCTGGGCAGGTTCAGGTTCGCCCAAGTAAACCAGTGGGTGCCGGACCTGAGCTGGGAGGCAGGCGGTTTCTCGAAGAGCAGCCTCGCGCTGGGGTTTATGATACTCATAACGGTGGCAGTGCTAGGATACTCGTTCGTCCTTGCGCATCAGGAGCAGATCTTCAACACAGTAGGAACTGGATGGATAGGCTTCACAACTGCAAGATCACTGCTCGGGCAATTCAACTTCAGCAACTGCAGCGTGATATCGAACGCGTGGGTCTATCTGGACTACAACAACGTCACCGCATATCCGCCGACTGACAACTCCTCGCAGGCAGTCACGATGCCGAGGCTGGTCTACTACACGGCGGGGGAGAGCCCGTCGCTGGTCTCCATACCGTTAGGGTCGGCCGTGCTGCACTACAGCTATGACAACCTCATTCTCCCCCCGAATGCGTCGTGCTCCCACTGACCCAGACCGAGCGCTGGCGGAGCAGCGGCCGGCCCGGACTATATCAGGTTCAGCCCGAGGCTCGCCTTGAGCGCCGACGAGAGGTTAACTATCGCACCGATGTTCAGCGAGACCGTCGCGTTGGTGGTGAATGCACCCTTAGCTGCGGTGCTCGTGTATGCGTACGTCGTTGTGTGCGACGTGGCATTAGTGTTGGCAGTCACGTTGCTCCTTACATCGATGAGTATGGCACTGTTGCCCCTCACGGTGTTGTTGCTGCTTACGTTTGCCACTATCAGCGTAGGCGCCTCGGCCGTATAGGCCGTGCCGTTTATTAGGACCTTCGCTGATGTGACGTTCATCCTCACAGCATTTATCGTAGAGTTGACGGCTACCCTGGCGTTGGCTATGGTCTGGCTCGCGTTGACAACCCCGGTCATGTTAACGGTTCCCGTGCCTGTTGCGGTCACCCAGCTGCCGCCGTTGCTTCCGGTGGTGTGCACCTGGACATCGGTATAGCTCACCAGGACCGCCTTGGTTCCCGGAGGCACGCTCGGTGGATCTGTCATTCCAATCGGCACAGTGGCCATCTTGGCTCCAGGAGCCGTAGTCCCTGAGCTGCTGCCAGAGACCGTCGTGTAAGGAGGCGTTATCGAGGTCGTAGTGTATGCATAGTAGATCAGTCCGATCGCCACAACTACGATTATTATTCCTGCTATCGTTGTACCAATTCCCATCTCCAATCCCCAGATAGTATTGGACTTGAACGGTTATAAGGGTATCTCGACATTTAGGTTGTTGGTATGCCTCTCATGTCAGAGGATTCGCACACCCGAGAATTGGCCGGCGATCATCGCCTTTCCGATCCTCTTACCAAACCAAGTTCCGCCCCGACAGCCTCGGAACAGTTCCTCTTGATATTTCTCCATCCCGAGCCGTTCTCGAGGTTCAGCTTATCGCCGTGGTTCCTGATCAACTCCATCCTGACCGCGTCTGTTCCGTAGACCGATAGGAGGAGCCATCCCTCGCCCGGATATACCGCCTTCTCGTCAAGCTTATCGCCATTCTCGCGCATCAACCTGAGCTGCACCGACTCTGCCCCGTAGTGCGCGAGCATCCTCCAGCCGAGCCCGTAGCCCCT
>JAJYFQ010000063.1:0-4921 GCA_021785375.1 Microcaldota archaeon
CTCTCGGCCTGCTCTCCGCGTACATAGTTCTCCTCTCACTCGCAGCCATTGGCGCCCGGTGGATAATCTTCAGGCTCGGGAGCAAAAACAGGATAGTGCTAAAGGTACCAAGGAGCTTCGTCCACGCAAAGCTCTACGTCTCGGACAGGATGGCGATACTCGGTTCGGCCAACCTCACGTACAAGGGAACTCATATGAACTTAGAGCACATCGAGGTGGTAAACGAACCAGACAGGGTGGGGCGCCTAAAGAACGAGTTCTGGAAGCTCTGGGAAGAGTCATAGTCACGGCTGTGCGCTTTTTATGGCCCCTGATGCGAAGATGCGCGGCGAGCCGTTCCTCAGGAGCATGAACGCGTCTCCGGGCATGAGCGAGAGGGGCTTCTCGAGGAGCATCTCCGCGCCCTCGGGCTTTACGCTAACCTTGACATTGGTGTGGGAGAAGTTCGAGACGAGAAGATAGGTACTCCCCTCGGAGATCTTCTCGTTGGCTACCTGGCTCAATCGCAATGTGGTTGTTATCCTCCTTACCTTCTCTATCCTCTTCGAGGCGAGCACGTCTCCCTTCTCTATCTCCCCGTGATCCATCCCCTTGACTGCAAGTCCCGCCCTGGTCCCCGGCGGAGCTTCCTTCACGTCAACGTCCTGGCTCTGGATGGATCTCACCGTGATCTCCTTTCCGGAGCTGTGATGCAGGGTGTCATGGACCTTTACGGTCCCAGACATCACCACACCGAGGACAACGGTTCCTATCCCGCTCACGGGAAAGGCCTTGTCAACATCAACCCTGACCACCTCTGACTGCTTTCCTTCGCTGAACCCCGCTATCTTCTCGAGCAGGACATCCTTCCCGACGACCTCGTAGTCCTTAAGGAGGCCATTGCCTATCAGCTTCGAGACGTCATTGTCATCGGTTATCAGGACTTTCTTGTCCAGCAGCGATGCCGCAACGAGCGCCTCCCCAAGCTCCTTTCCCACCTGCGCAGTGCTTATGACTATCTGGCCTGCCACGAGCATCGACTCCGCTATCGCGTATGGCTTCTCGGCCGCATTGGTCGGATAGAGCACGACGATCACGTCGTCTCCGACCTTCCTGTTGAAGAACGTTAGGCCGTTGACCGATCCCTTCTTTCCGATTAGCGCCGCTAGCTCCTCGTTGACCGGCACCGATACGATGTGGTTCGTCGTCATTTCTTGAACACCAGGTCAAGGGTCCCGGCGTAGCTGAAGTCCGGGGCCTTTATGTAGAGGTCCATTATGTAGCTATCCTTCCTGTCCAGCCTGAACGGCATCTTAGGGTCGGTGCTGACGAGCTCGAACGGCGCGTTCAGTGATATGCCGCTCACTGAGTCGTTGTAGCTCAGGATCTTGTAGAGCTGCACGCTCCTCTTGAAGATCTGTCCCTTCTGCATGTTGACGACCATGGCGGAGTCCTCCAGGTCGACCTTGTTGGCCCCATTTGCAAGCGTCATCTTGCTTATGTTTATGTTGACGGTCTCCTTCGGCTCGTTGCCGAAGCTTATCGCAAGTGGTCCTTCGTACGTAACCTCCGGGGCCCTTATCTTCAGCCTGAAGAACGTCTTGGCCATGTACTCGATGTCTATCGGGGGCTTCGGCGAGACCTCAAGGAGCTGGAATGGAGGCAAGACGTCGATCCTGTTCAGCGTGAGCTTCGGCCCTTTCAGCATGTCGGGAAGCAGGTCGCTTCCGATCTTGTTCTGGAAAGGTAGGCTGAGCTCGAAGACCTTATCCCTGACCTCCCTCCCAGTCAGGCTGTGCGTCTCTCCCATGAACTTCAGGTTTATGCTGGTTATGGTGACCCTCGCCCTCTCGACATTCTTCGACTTACCCCTATTGAGTATACCAGGAAACAAAGGCTCACCGTTACTGAGATGCAGGTAGATATTAGTTCGTTACTCGTTTTTATAACTCTTTTGCCAGATGGGATAGCAATGGTATTATAAATCTTCAATACCCCCAGTCATATAGTGATACGGTGGGAACTGTGATCGAAATCGGAGACAAGGCCCCGTCCTTCTCGCTCAATGGTTCTGATGGAAAGAGGCATGCGCTTTCCGAGTTCAAGGGAAGGTACCTGGTCCTCTACTTCTATCCGAAGGATGACACGCCTGGATGCACGATAGAGGCAAGGAGATTCAGTGCAAGCCTGGAGAGGATAAAAAAGATGGGAGCCGAGGTCGTGGGCGTGAGCAAGGATGACCTTAAGTCGCACGATAAATTCCGTTCGAAGTACTCGCTCAAGGTCCTGCTCCTGTCCGATCCGTCAATCAAGACAATTAAGAAGTATGGCGCATGGGGGGACAGGGGACTCTTCGGTGTGGGAGCGTTGAGGAAGACATTCGTGATAGACAGATCGGGGAGGATAGTTAAGGTATATCCAAAGGTGCAGCCGGACGGCCATGAGAAGGAGATAATCAAGTTCCTTAAGAGTCTTGCCGGTTAAGCGAATCCCTTATCCTGCAGTATCATCTGGGTGACATAGAGCCCGCATACCCTGGTTAAATCGGTTGGGCCATTGGTTATTTCAGCGGGTACGACCTTCCCCTCCATCGTATCTCGGACATGCTGTTGGCGATCAGCAGGTTTTGAAGATATACGAACGGCATCATCAGCGTTATCAGGGCAATGCTCGGGTCCGGCCTTTTTGCCCTCACATATGTCTTAACTATGCTCCGCATCGAGTGCGCAAGGAAGATTATGAATATGGGTGATGCCACCAGTGAGAGGAATACTCCAGAGAGTAAGACCACTATCTCGGACGAGTAGTAGACTAGCCCCGAGTAGAGGTTCCTCCTGTATCCGAGAAGCGTTAGTGCGGTCTGCCTGTTCGACCACTCGAAGAACCTACCGAAGTCCTCATCAGAGTTGACTTTTGGTTGTGATAGCTTAGTGTATGCAATGACCAGGCGTTTCCTCTTTGCAGCCTTTGTAATGCATATGTCATCGGACAGCGCGTACCTAGACCTTGTAGCCAGGTTAATGAACCACTTGTCTATCAGACTCTTGCGGAATGCAAGCGATCCGCCCCACCCGAATCTTGACGATGGGGACTCGAGAAGGCTCTCGCCGACAAATCCCCATACCAACTTTACCTTTGACCAGAACCCGCCAACAGGGTTGAAGTAGGGGAACATAGTTGATATGCCGATCTTCTTGTCGGACAGGGGGGCGACAAGCCTCTTAAGCCAGAGTCTGTCAACCTCTATATCAGAATCTGCAACCACATAGATGGCATAGTCCCTGTGCCTCTTCAGGGCACAGAGTATCGCGCTCATCTTGCCACTGGCCATTCCGATCAACTTTTCGGAAACGAGCAGGTCTATGCCAAGATCCTTTATCGTGCTTACGGACTCGTCGTCCTTTGCATCGACTACGGCAACCACCCCGTAAGCCCCGTACTTCTGGTTCTTTATCGACCCGAGGTTCTTCCTCAGCGTGAGATCCCTTCCCCTGCAGGGCACAATGACAAGGGCCTTAGGCTCGAAGGAGCGCATCGTGTAGTCCGGCTCGGTGCGCCTCCTGAATGACATCACGTCTAGCGATAGTAAGAAGAGGAACACCAGCGTGGCGAATGCAATGTACAGGGTTAGCAGAACGTTCAAGACATCGGCCCTTTCTGCACTATTTTTAAGTGTAGAGCTTCTATGTTAAGAGCATGTATAGTTCGTTCCTGACGCTTATAATACCTGCAGTCATCTCGTTCATTGTAACGGTGATAGGCACAAAGTTCCTGATAGGGTATCTTTATGGCGCAGGAGTTATAGGGGAGGACCATAACAAAGGCGCCCCGGTGAAGCTTCCCAGCAGCGGCGGCGCGGCCGTGGCCTTCGGGATGATAGTCGGAATACTCGTCTACACGTTCGGCGCGACGTTCATCTTCTACCCAGTGGGAAACATCGTGGAGATCCTGCTTGCCGTTGCCCTATCCATAATACTGATAGCCTTCGTTGGCTTCCTCGACGACGTGAACGTGAAGGGGCAGAGGGTCCAGAGCACAGGAAGGAAAGACATACGCAAGGGGCTCAAGCAGTGGCAGAAGCCCCTGCTCACGCTCATCGGAGCGCTTCCGCTCATGGCGATAAATGCGGGGGTCAGCACGCTCCACATCCGATTCGTCCCAGCAGTTTATCTTGGGCTACTCTATCCACTGATAATACTGCCGCTCGCCATAATATTCGTCTCGAACTCGTTCAACCTCCTCGGAGGCTTCGACGGCCTGCAGCCGGGAACTTCGCTCATCGCAAGCCTTGGCCTTCTATTTTACTGCGTCTTCTTCGGGAATTATGCTGGAGCTCTCCTCGCCGCGCTTCTCTTCGCATCGATACTGGCCTTCTTTCCATTTAACACATAAAAGGCGCGCATACTTCCCGGGGACAGCTTCACCTACGCGGTTGGCGCTTCGCTCGTTGCAATAATGGTTACAGGACAGGCAGAGGCCTTCGGGTTGATAATATTCATGCCGTGGATAATAGAGTTCCTGCTACATCTCAGGAGAAAGTTCAAGGTCAGCGACCTCGGAATAAGGCAGAAGGATGGGAGCTTCAAGGCCCCGTACGGCAGCAGGGTGTACAGCCTGACCCACCTTGTAATGAACATGAAGAAGAAGCCTACGGAGACTGACGTGACGCTCTATCTCTCCATACTTGAGGCATGCTTCGTTGTCCTGGCATTCCTCCTAAAGTTTGCAGGGCTGTTGTGATCCGAGAGGTCGTGTGCCACGCGGTGCGGATGCCTGTCCGTAAGGAGCACGTCCTCCATCCTTATGAGCTTGTTCCTTCCCGCATGCCCGGCGTACCTCAATGCGCCGTTTGTTATCCTCTCCGCAAGATCCTCGATCTCCTTCTCAAGGCCCAGCACCGCGTCTTCGGTTATCCGTTCCGCTCCGGCCTCCCTGATGAACT
>JAJYFQ010000063.1:4931-5466 GCA_021785375.1 Microcaldota archaeon
AGACTTCTTCGCACCGTCCGCGAGCTCTATGTCGGAGTCAGTGATAATGCTCTTCCTTCCAGCGTAATTAGCGTAAACCTTCGCCTCATCGACGAGTTCCTTCACCGTGTCCTCAAGCTCCTGCTCGAGGCTGACTACTGCCCGTTCGTTGATTTTCTCAGCTCCCGCTTCTTTTATAAATTCCTCGATATCATAAAGACTGAACTTTCTAGCTGCCATCCTATCACCACAACCCCGCCAAAATGGCGAAACGAAAAAAAAGCAAGATATGATCGTATGAAAACCTTTTAAAAGCTGGTGAGGATCAGCGAATAGCGGCATAGCCAGTCGCCGTTTTTGCGATGAGTTTTATAACATAGTTATAGTATACCCGACTACACTCCGAAAAATCCTCCCTTTTAAATTTTTCCTAAGAAAGATAGCGGTTTTCATGAACGCACTCCCCATCTTCGCCGTTTTCATCCGTATTTTGGAACCCATTAAGATCGATTCTCAGGTAACAGAACACTTCTTATACCTTGATAGCAATAATCAT
>JAJYFQ010000064.1 GCA_021785375.1 Microcaldota archaeon
ATACCTTCTGGCAGGCTGACAGTAACGATTTGTCATTAATGCAGATAGCAGATATAAAAACGGCTACCAATACTTGTCGAGGAGGGTGTGGAAGATTATAGAGGCAGGTCATTTATGGGATGAAGCCAACTACACCGAAAGGTTTAAATATCTAATCCTTTCCTTACTATTGCTGGTTCTACAAAGCTTTAAAAAGGTATTGTTAATGCCCCGCGAGGGGTTCAACCGTGATAAGAATGGCATCAAAACACACATCAAAAAGCAAGGGAGGAAGCAAGAGTCAGGTCCCGCCTTCAAGGCAGGTCCAGGAAGAGAGCAGCATAGGGGAGAGGGCTTACAAGAGCGAATTTACCGCCCAGATCCCAAGGGAGCCGTCGTTCGCTGCGGGAAGGGAGCAGCACGGCATGACGAAGAAGTGCACGAGCTGCGGGAGCACCGACATAATATTCGACAACGAGAGGGGAGAGAACGTCTGCAACAACTGCGGTCTCGTCATCGAGGAGAACATAACTGATACGGGCCCTGAGTGGAGGGCATTCGACGCTGACCAGAGGAATGCGAGAGCAAGGACGGGAGCGCCGATCAAGTACATGAAGCCGAACAAGGGCCTGGTCACAGAGATCGACATGTACAACAAGGACATCAGGGGTACCAAGCTTCCTTCGAAGAGGCAGGCCCAGCTCTACAGGATGAGGAAGTGGCACAAGAGGGCGAGCATAGCGAGCTCGAGCGAGAGGAACTACCTCGTGGCTCTCCCTGAGCTGAACAGAGTAGCAAGCTACCTGGGACTCCCGGACAACATAAGGGAGCAGGCCGCGCTTCTCTACAGGCAGTGCGTCAAGAACAACCTGATAAGGGGAAGACCCATCGAGACAGTGGTCAACGTAGCCATTTACGCCACGTGCAGGGCAGCGGGAATGCCGAGGACGCTTGACGAGATAGCGGAGATCTCAGGGGTTCCGAAGAAGGAGGTAGGAAGAACGTACAGGGTAGTCGCCCACGAGCTCAATCTGAAGATACCGCTCACGGATCCTGCGGCGTACGTGCCCAGGTACGTCGCTGCGCTCAAGCTCAGCGGAGAGGCCCAGGAGAAGTCGCTGCAGCTGCTCAGGCAGGCCATGAAGAAGGGACTCGCCAGCGGAAGGAGCCCTACGGGCGTCTCGGCGGCGGCAGTCTACATAGCCGGGGCTCTAGTAGGCGAGAGGAGAACGCAGAAGGAGGTAGCGGACGTTGCCGGAGTGACAGAGGTAACGATCAGGAATCGATACAGGGAGCTGAAGAAGGAGCTCAACATAGACGTCAACCTCTGACGGGGGTCCTGATGCAGACGGTGTACAAGCTGATGCTTGCCCTGTTCGCAGCACTGCTCGTAGCCACGGCAGCGATCTGGATCGACATCTCTTCGTACACAACGATGTGGCTCATCGGCCAGGCAGGCCCTAACTATCCTCCATCGAACTCATCGTTCAACGCAACATACGTAAACGCTACGATAGCCAAGGCTGCCGGGTACGTCAACCTGATAAACTCTAGCGCATACCTCTTCTTCAGGGCGAACCTCTCCTCTGCATACCACTACATCAACCTCTCGGTCAGGGCGTACAACAGGTCCGACGGCCAGCTCTCGATTCACTACGCGAACCTGGCGCAGCAGAGCGCGCAGGATGCGTACTCCAGAATAAGCGCATACAAGTACGACTCAGGGATCGTGATGGCCATATTCACGCTCTTCATAGGCGCAATACTCTACATCCACATGAGGCCGATCAGGAAACCTGACAGAAAGGAAAAGGCAAAGCGTTAGACTGATGCAGAGGCATCCTCTAGGCTTATCCTTCTCAGGCCTTCAACCCTGTCAAAATCCGGATCGCTGGTTATTATCTCCTCTATGCCATTCTCGATGCAGCATGCGGCGTGGATTGCGTCCCTTGGCCTCATATCATAGCCATCCACCAAAGACTGTGCGGTAATCAGGACAGTCTCATTTGCCTCCAACAGCCTGAGACCCGGAAACCTCAAGAACTTGGCGCCTTCTGTTTTTGCAATGTCAAGCCCTACTTTCTTCTTAACTGCCCAGACGATCTCATCCCAGGTGAGAACGCTTGTGGCCCCGTGCATGGATCCTTCAGCAACCTTCATCAGAAGGCTCTTCGAAGCTATCCTGTTCCTGCCAGACTCAGGATCCAGTATATAGTACAAAAACACACTTGCGTCAAGGTATCTCATACTCTTCCTCTTGTATTGCCTTTATCTCCTTAATGCTGAGCGGCTTTTTTAGCCTCCGCGGTATATTGCCAAACGACTCGACAAATTCCCTCGCACTAAGCTTCTTACTTATAATGATCTTGCTGTCTACCACTTCAAATACCACGTCGGATCCCGGTTTAATGCCAATTTTCCTCCTAACGTCCATGGGTATTACCACCTGGCCCTTTGGTCCTATGCTCCTCTCAAGTTCCATCTCTAACCATCTGGTAAGAATAAGTTAGAACAGATATTTATACTTTATGGTCCAATTCATAAATAACATTGACGCATAGCAATCTTGGTATGACCATGGTGGACAGGGATAGCGTTCTGAAGTCACATTCAGAGAGGAAGGGAAAGTACGAGATAGTGGGAAAAGTGCCGCTCGAGACCGCAGAGGACCTCTCAACCTATTATACCCCTGGCGTCGCCTACGTCTCCGAGGAGATAGAGGCAGACAAGGGCAAGGCGTATGAGTACACCACAAAGTCCAATACGATCGCAATAATCAACGATGGGACCAGGGTGCTGGGCCTGGGTGACGTGGGACCCGAGGCAGGGCTCCCTGTCATGGAGGGCAAGGCAATCCTCTTCAAGAAGTTCGGCGGCGTCGATGCGATACCGATCTGCCTTGGCACCAAGGACGAGGAGGAGATAATCAGGATAGTCAAGGCGCTCTCCCCGACGTTCGGCGCGATAAACATTGAAGATATAAGCTCGCCCAAGAGCCTGGACATAACCAGGAGGCTCACCACAGAGCTCGACATACCTGTATTCCATGACGACAACGAGGGCAGCGGCATAGTTGCCTATGCTGCTCTAATCAACGCCCTCAAGCTTGCCGGAAAGGGCAAGTCTGCAAGGATACTTATAAACGGTGCCGGCGCGGCCGGCATCGGCATCACAAGACAGCTCACGGCCGCTGGCTTCACAGATATCGTGGTCTTCGACACAAGAGGCGCCATCCACTCGGGAAGGGCAGAGGGCATGAACGGGTACAAGATCGAGATCGCCGGCAGCACCAACAGGGAGAAGAGATCTGGGGGGCTCTCTGACTTCACAAAGGGTGCCGACGTGCTCATAGGCTTCTCAGCCAGGGGCGCGTTCACTCCTGACATGATAAGGCAGATGAACGAGAAACCAATAGTATTCGCGCTCGCCAATCCGGAGCCGGAGATCGACTACAAGGAGGCGATCGATGCGGGGGCGTTCATCGCCGCGACTGGAAGGAGCGACAGGCCGAACCAGGTCAACAACATGCTTGCGTTTCCTGGCTTCATGCGCGGCCTTCTCGACTCACGCGCGAAGGCGGTGAGGCCGGAGATGCTCACCGCAGCTGCGCTTGCGATCTCCAGGTGCGTCGGGAGAAGGCTGGGCAGGGAGTACATAATGCCGAGCTTCACGGACCACAAGATGGCGGCAAAAGTGGCGGTTGCTGTCGCAGAGGCCGTCGCACTGAAGGCGTCAGAACTCGGAGTGGCGAGGGTCAACCCGTCAAGAGGTGAGGTAGAGGCGCACACGAAAGCATTATTAAAGCGGTATGCGAAAATAGAGAAGAAGGTAGTTGGGAGATGAGACTGCAATCGGCGATAGAGTTCCTGTCCACTTACGGCTGGGCGATACTCATCATAGCCGTGGTGGTCACGGTCCTCTATGCAATGAACATCTTCAATCCTGGCAACTATGCGTCCACGCAGTGCTCGATAAGCCAGGGCTTCTCCTGCACAAACCTCGTCATAACGGAGAATGGCATCGCGTACGTCGAGATAGTCCAGTCCACGGGCCATCCGGTAAACATAACTGCGATAGGGTGCAATGAGAATGGAACTGCTACTAACATGCAGGCGCCGTACAACCCGCCCACGAATCAGGTCTTCATGCCGATAGGCTCTACACACGCGTTCGTAATGGCGTGCTACAACGACCAGGATCAGATCATAACGGACAAGATCGGGCAGTCGTTCTCTGCAAGGATCGTGATAAACTACACCGACGAGGAGACGGGGATATCGCAGACTGCCCTGGGGAGCGTGGTGACGAAGGTCTCGAGCTCACTGC
Source organism: Microcaldota archaeon (assembly GCA_021785375.1). Taxonomy (GTDB): domain Archaea; phylum Micrarchaeota; class Micrarchaeia; order Micrarchaeales; family CABMGC01; genus JAKAVK01. Next base: position 4,306 of record JAJYFQ010000064.1, read on the forward strand.
CAAGCGGGGTCACAACGGTAACCACCGCTGCCACGACATCATCCACTTCTACATCTACCACGTCAACATCGAGTACGACTTCAACGTCTACTTCAACGAGTACTACCACAATCCCTTCATCTACCTGCGTAGGCAATGCCTGCATGTACTGCCTCCAGAATGCCGCAGAGGGCCCATACGGAAATGACGACTATTATACTCCTCTATCGTCCAACGGAGCCTTAGGTCCATGGACTTCGACAACAAATTATCCAGTCGAATTCTGCGGCGGATGTTCAGCATCCAACGGCTATACCTATTGTTATGGGAGCTGCATAAGTCCATACAATGAATTCTATTCAACAACACTTACGTCAAACGGATTTGGCAACACCTGGGCTTCTGCCACAGCATATCCGACATACCCCGCAGGTTCTACGTGCCTATCTTATAATGGGCACATATATTGTATAGGTAGCAATTCTGGAAGTCAGGTCTACTACACAACGGCCTCTTCGGGAAGCCTCGGCAGCTGGACACCTACAAATCCGTATCCAGCATCGAACGGAGGTAATCCTATCGCATGCTCAATATACAATGGCTACATATTCTGCGTTGGCAGTGCCACGAGCCCATATACACAAGTATACTATACCCAGGTGTCTAGTAGCGGCGTAGGAACGTGGACCCAGACAGGCGCATATCCGATACAGATGGAAACCTCGAATGGCGGAAGTTGCCCAATCTACAACGGCTACATCTATTGCGTCGGCGGTTCTGTCAGCCCGTACAATAGCGTATATTACGCATCCGTCTCACCCGATGGGGTCGGCACATGGACATCAACCACCCCATATCCAGTGGAGGGCGGTCAAACGGGGTGCTCTATCTACAACGGATACATCTACTGTCTATTCACTTTCAGGGTAAGCCCATACAACTTTGTCTACTATGCTCCTGTCTCATC
>JAJYFQ010000065.1 GCA_021785375.1 Microcaldota archaeon
TACACGAGTATTTTGACTTGTATCTAGACGTGATATGGAAAACCATAAAGGAAGACCTGCCTTCCTTAAAGAAGGCCGTAAACGAGATGCTGAGAGAGTTGAAGTAACCCGAGCCATTTTATGCAGCCAGCACCATTCGTCCATTAAACGGTGTACACTAAGTTGTTGGATACCCGTAGTTGAGAGGCATATCACTCACGGCGCGCTGTAGCTGTTTATCCACGTGTTGGTGTACTGCACCGCAGTGGACTGGCCGTTGTTGTTGTTTCCAGAGTAGTCGTTCGGATCGCCGTTTAGAGGCCACCAGCCCACTATATTCTGAGGCTTGATAGGCGCGCCGCCGATTCCTTCCATGTAGAGGGCAGTTATCTCATCCTGCGAGAGCGAGGTGTTGTATATCTGGATGTTTGCAAGGTTAATAGAAGGGACTATGGTGTAATAGCGAAGGCCGCCGATCACCACTGTTGCAGGTGGAGGAGCAGTGCCGGTATTCGAGGTACCGGCAAACTTACCGTCAACATATACGTTCCTGGTTGTTGAGTCTGCATTTGGATAAACGACGACTACGAAGTGCCATGAATTGAGTGGATACTGACCAATGTTGGGGGAGGTTCCTCCTGCCCATGGACCAACGGTGAACCCAGATCCCAAAGGCGCGACGGACATGCCCACAATCCCGCCAGCGGTGTAATTGCTCCAGACAAGGCCGGCACTGCCGTAGCTGGGGTTCAGGTTCTGGTTAAGTACGTCGACCCACGCAGTAAAGGTGTATGGCGAGTTTGTCGGATCGACCCTTAATGATGAGTTTATTAGACTGCTCTGCCCGTTGAACTCTGCAACGAACTCAGGAAGTCCTGCGCACACACCGAAGTTCTCCACTCCCGCGCTAGTCCTTGCGACGTGGCATGATCCGGGTTGCAGACGCGGGGAGAGGTTCTGGCCGTTGAAGATGCCGAGGTAGTAGAGGACACCGAGGACGACGGCGATGATGAGTATGGCCCACCCGTAGGTCATCAGGTACTCCATTGCGCTCTGCAGTTTTGACGAGCCTTTTCCCAAAAGGTTCAGGTACTCCATTGCCGACTGGATCTTCTGGCCGCGGCTTATGGCAGGATCCCTGCCGAAAAGGTTAGCTCTCTCTCTCTGGGAAATTTCCTTCGTCGCACGACGTGACTGGCGCATGGTTGTACTTCACAGCGCAGGTTTATAAAAGTGCAGGAGTATGGCCAGCCAGGTATGACAGACTTCTTTGAAAATTGCCTCTACTCGTTTACATGCTTGCAGATAGCGGCAGAAGACCCTCTTACATATTGTGTTCATTCTGACAGCAGATACTTGTAAAATGGCAGGATGTCTATGCCTTCCGCCTTCCTTTCCGTGTCATAGGAGATGACCAGGGCCTCTTTCGGATCGAACTTCCTCTTGAATCGCTTTATCGGGGCCAGGTCTTTGTCGCGTATCTCCCCGGACTTGATCTCCATGGCAGAAAACGGCTCGGTACGGACAATGTCCACTTCGTTCTTATATGCGTCCCTCCAGAAGAAGTCCGCGGCGGTCTCATTCACAATGAATGTCTCGAAGAGCTTTCCGAAAGACCCGGTTCTGTCCACGAGGTCAGGGCTCAGGATGGTTGGATAGTACTTCTTCATGCGTCTCTGCGTCTTCCTTGCGTTCCTCGAGTAGTTGTAGAGCTTTCTTACAAGATAGGATCTCTCAAGATACTCAAGGTAGAGCGAAACGGTCTGCCTGGACACGCCGACGTCCCTTGACAGTTCATCAAGATTCATCATCTCGCCGGGATCGTTCAGTATTATCCTGAACATCTGCTCCAGTATTGCGGGCTCCTTTATCGGCACCAGCTGCGGGATGTCCCTGAATATTATCTTCTCTATCACGTTCTCCCGTATGTACTTTCCTGCCATCTCCTTGTCCTTTCCCATTATCTCCGGGAATCCGTTGCATGCAAAAAAGGAGGGAAGTTCGCGGAGTATCTCGTTTCTTGCCAGCGCGATATTTTCGTGGGGTATTCCCCTAAAGTCCAGATACTCGCGCAGATTGAGAGTCTTTATCTGAAACTCGTACATCCTCCCTGCAAGGCTTTCCCTGGACTTCTTCCTTATGAAGAGTGATTCGGATCCCGATATAATGAATTTTATGGCAGGGTATGTATCATATAAGGCTTTGAGCTGATCCTCCCATCCTTCCAACTTCTGTATCTCGTCAAGCAAAAATAGGTATCTGCCTTTGTCAAGATCTTTGCCCAACAGCCTCGAGTACTCTTGCAGTATCGTCCGGAGCCTCACCCCTCTGAATTCGTCAAACGAGAAGTAGACGATGTTCATTCTTTCAAACGAGGATAATGAGTCCTTGACGATCTTGAGCATGATGGTTGTCTTACCGGTCCTTCTCAGACCCACAAGGGCGATTATCTGCCTCTCTGGCATGAACTTCTTTATGTTGTCATATGCCTCCCTGGGTTTGTAGTCTAGCTCAAGCTCCTTGCGCCACCATTTATTGCCGCTCTCCAGCGCAGCAATTATCTCTTCGTTATCCATAGGATCCTGTTAATTTCAATTAACATACTTTACCATTATATGTTAATTATGCTTAACATATATAAAGATTTGCATAGACTAGACCGTACAGCATAGCCATTAGGCGCATTGATGGTGGAGACGCGGGTGTCACAGTTCACGGAGCGCTGTAGCTGTTTATCCACGTGTTCGTGTACTGCACGTTGGTCGACTGGCCATTGTTGTTGTTTCCGGAGTAGTCGTTCGCATCGCCGTTGAGCGGCCACCAGCCGGTCACGTTGGCCGGTTTTATCGGGGCGCCGCCGATTCCCTCCATGTAGAGTGCCTGGACCTCCGCGGCGGAGAGGGAGGTATTGTAGACCTGGACATTGGCAAGATGCCCCTTGTCGGAGTCCCAGTTATCCGATCCAGGATAGGCGTAATCGCCCATCACTATGCTGTTTATGCTTATGCTGCTTATGGTATTGGACTGCCCCACAGATGCGCCGTTCTCATAAGCCACAGCAAGGCCGGGGGACGCTGTTAGGGTATAAAACGTCCAGGAGGTAGGATAAGCGTAATATATGGCGACGCTGCCTGCCGATGTACAGAGATTTGCTTCTCCCCTAGTGATCCAAAAGCCATAATAGCCAGAGCATACCGGATTGCCCGGACCACTGAGATGCATATACGTACACGCATTGAGGCTTGTGCAGGAGGGAACGTTGTCCGCCCAGAATGCTATGGTGATCTGGCTTGTTATAGGTTGACTGCTAATGGTTGCCTGTATTGCAGAGTTGGCAGCCGCATTCTGTGAGGCAAAACTCGCCACGAACTCAGGGAGACCGGCGCACACGCCGAAGTTCTCCACGCCGGCACTGGTCCTTGCGACGTGGCATGATCCGGGCTGCAGGCGAGGGGCGAGGTTCTGGCCATTGAATATGCCGAGGTAGTATAAGACTCCGAGGACCACGGCAATGATCAGTATGGCCCAGCCGTAGGTCATCAGGTACTCCATCGCGGATTGCAGTTTTGATGAACCTTTTCCCAAAAGGTTCTGGTACTCCGTTGTAGATTGGAGTCTCCTGGCATCCATTCTTCTGTCAACATAACAGGCGACATTTCCCCCCCCCATTTTTGGAGTTCCCGCATGTTTGTGATGCCTGTTTGACATGGTTGGGTATTATCAAGGCAAGTTTATAACCATTCTGTTTACCGAAGAGATTTTAGGGATTATGCGTTCTCCCAACTACGGGCTTAATTTGGCAGTCTCCCTTTTGCCTTTGTGCATTGGCACGATACCCTATCCACGATAAACTTTATAAATATTTTATGCGTATAGGTTCTATGGAAATCATAGGGCACAGACTCGATAATCCTCGCCGGCTCTACTCTTTCGGTGAACTGCTTCTTCTTCCGGGATATGCAACCATGAGCCCTCGCGAGGTCGATACGAGCGTCGTCCTTGACGGGATAAAGCTCGGGAATCCCTTCGTGTCCTCTCCGATGGACACGGTAACTGAGTCGGACCTCGCGATCGAACTCGCCCTCAACGGAGGCTTCGGGGTCATACACAGGAACTGCACGGTGGAACAGGCAGTAGAGATGGTCGAGAAGGTAAAGAAGTTCAGGATCCCAGAAGGCGGCGAGAAGGCCGTGAAGGACGCGAGGGGCCGCCTAGCAGTCGGCGCCGCGATCTCGCCTCTTGACGTTGACCGCGCCGTCGCTCTCGCAGACAAGTGCGACCTCCTCTTCACAGACGTTGCCAGCTTCCACAACGCGAAGCTCATAGAGGGAACGAAGAAGGTGGTCAAGGCCACGGGCAGGAAGATAGTGATCGGGAACCTCGGCACTGCGGAGGGCGTGCTGCACTCGATAAAGGAGATAGGGAAGGAGAACATTGCCGCTGTCAAGATGGGAATGGGCGGAGGCTCGATCTGCATAACCAGCGACGTGAGCGGCGTAGGCTCGCCATGCTCGTTCGGAGTGGAGCAGGCCGCTCTCGCTCTGCGCGAACTCGACCTGCTCGACCAGATACCGATAATCGCTGACGGCGGCATACGCCACTCCCGAGACATCGCATTCTCGCTTGGGCTGGGCGCCTCGCTCGTGATGCTCGGGAACCTCTTCGCCAGGTGCGAGGAGAGCCCGGGGGAGAAGATAATGAAGGACGGAAAACCGTACAAGGTCTACTGGGGCATGGGAAGTGCCGAGGCCAGGAAGAAGAGGCTCGTGCTCGACAGGTACCAGGACTTCGGGAAGGGGAAGAAGGTCGACGAGGGAATAAAGATGCACATACCGCTGGAGGGGAAGGTCTCCGACGTGGTTGAGAGGCTCTCCGCGGAGCTCAGGGTGACGATGGGCTACATAGGAGCCAGGAACATAAGGGAGATGAAGGAAGTGGCCCAGATAGTGGTCAAGACGGCAGCGGAGGAGAAGGCAGGAGTAAAGTAAGTGCGTTCAATCGTTGATTCGATGGCAGGTCTTAGTGAGAAGGAGAAGTTGGCGGAGCTGCACGTGCACCTGGGGAGTTCCGTAGACCCGGCTGCGATGTGGGAGATCGCGCACATGCAGGGGATAAAGCTTCCCACCAAGGACTACTGGAGCTTCGTGGACATGATAACCGTGGACCCCAAAGGGAGAAAGTCCTTCAATGGGTATCTTGCGCTCTTCAACT
>JAJYFQ010000066.1 GCA_021785375.1 Microcaldota archaeon
TGAGAGGACCGCGAAGCACAATGAGCTGATCAGGATAGAGGAGATGCTGTCGGGCTGATTCCATGGCTAAGATATTCGTATTTCGGCACGGCCAGACGCAGTACAACAAGGACAAGGTCTTCACCGGATGGGATGACCCTGACATCAACGAGGCAGGAATACGGGAGTGCAGGGAGGTTGCCGAGAAGCTCAAGAACGTGAATCCCACCAGGGCCTACACGTCCGACCTGAAGAGGGCACAGCACACTCTCTACATTGTGCTCGGAGAGAAGAAGGACAAGATCCCCATTGTGGTTGACAAGAGGATAAAGGAGAGAAGCTACGGGATACTAACTAGAAAGAGCAAGACAGAGACGGAGAAGGAGCACCCAAAGGAGTTCCCGCTCTGGCACAGGTCCTACGACGTCGCTCCTCCAAACGGGGAGAGCATAAAGGACGTGGAGAAGCGCGTACTATCATTCCTTAATGACCTGCTCCCGGAGCTGAAGAAGGACGATGTGGTATTCATCTCGGCTCACGGAAATTCGCTGCGACCGATAAGAAGGTACTTCGAGAAGATAAGCGTCGAGGAGATGTGCTCGTTCGAGCACACTCCTGCGAAAGTGTATGAGTACGAGGTCTGACCGTTTAGTCCCTGCGCGCATCCATGGCGGCCGTACTGACGGTACTGCCTCCACTCTCCTTCGGCTCCACCTTCTCATAGACCTTCCCCGTATTGTCTATGCACCTGATGTAGCCTTCAAGCATGAGGTTCGATAGGGCAAGATTTACCCTATCTATGTCTATCCCTGTGGACTTGATTATCTCGTCCCTGGAAATCGTATCCCTGAAGTCGAACATCTTGAATATGGTTGCTGCTGCGGTGGCCGTATCCAATCTCTTCTGTCTGGCATCTGCTACTGACATATATTCACTTCTGGGAGAGTTGCAGGAACAGGTATTTATGCGTTAGTGGGATTCCGTTCAGATAGGGTTCGGAGGGAACCTCTCCTTCACTTCCTTCATCTCAGCGTTGACTACCTTCTTCCACTCGCTGAAGCCGGAGAGTTCAGGATACTTTCCATAGAGCTCGTTCAGCTTCTTCATCTTGTTGACCGTGAAGACCAGGTTCCTGAACGCGTTTATATTAGAGATCCCGCTGAGGACCTTGTTGAACGTGCTCGCAATAGTTATCTTCGGTATCCTTCCGTAGCTGATCTCCTCGGCTTCCTGCTTGGTGAGGAAGTGGCTCATCCCGTAGTTTATGAGATCGTTGTTGAGCGATTGCAAATACACTCTGAATGCCTCGAGTCCTGCCGTCTTGTTTCCGTAGAGGTCATTGTATCTCTTGTTATACCTCCATATGAATGCAAGACTCGTGTCCTTCGCCGCGACTGCCTCCGCAGCGACCTCCCCTGCAAGTACCCCTGAGACCATCGCAGGCCCTATCCCCCCGGCGCTTATCGGGTTCGGCATCGCCATGCTGTCCCCCGCTCCCAGGTAACCGGGGAAGACGAGGCTGTCGAACTGCCTTCGCACCGTCACAGACCAGTAGCCCTTCCCGTTCTCGTCCGTCGGGTCAAGCTCAAGCTTCTTCACTGTCGGATTCCACTCGACGTACTGGTCTATCAATGAATGAAGCGTGTCCTTCTTGTTCAGCCTCGTGTTCCTCAGCTCGAGGCTCTTCTTCTCCACGCCTATCCCTATATTGACCCTCTTCCCGCTCTTGGGGAAGACCCAGCCGTAGCCTCCCGGCGCGAGCTGCTGATTTAAGTGTATGAGCGCATTCTTCTCGTCGTAGTAGTTGAGGTCCTCACCGACCTGGTCGAACTTCGCGATGTACCTCCCCGTCGACTCGATGTCGTCGGTGCTGATCATGTTCTCTATGTACTCGTTCTGAGGCAGCTTCCTCCTTATCGTGCTTGCCACCCCGAGCGTGTCTATGACGAGCTTGGCCCTGATCTTTACCTGCTCGCTCTTCTCGTTCCTTCCGTAGATTCCAACCACTGTGTTGTTCTCCACTATCGGCCCCTCGACCTCATAGTGCGATCTGTACTCCACGCCATTCTTGATCGCGAGATTTGCGAAGAACTGTGCAGCCTTCGGCCTGTCGAGGCTGAAACCCTCCCCCTCGAACGGGAACTTGTTCTGCATGTCCGGGCTGAGGACCTGTACCCCGTCGACCTTGATGTCAAGGACAGGCTCGCCGAGCTTCATGTTGAGCTCCTTCTCAATATAATCTATATGGCTCTTCGCCACTGCGTCTCCGCAGACCCATCCCCAGTTGGTCTTCTTCCCTACCTTTGTGTGGTCGTTCCTGTCAAGAAGTAGGACCTTTGCCCCTCCCTTTGCCGCTGCTGCAGCGGCAAGAGATCCGGCCATTCCCGCTCCGGCAACGATTACGTCAAACTCTTCCAGAAAATTACCTACTTTATAACGATTATCGGTATGGCTTCATCGGCGAACTCCATCTCCGCAAGTGTGAGCGGATCTGAGACTCCGTCAGGAACCTTTATCAGTGGAGGCGCGCCGTATGCGAGCTGGAGCGCCCTGGCACCTATTATTCTAGCCTTCTCGAACCTTGTGTACTCCATGAAAAACACGCGTAAGCATGCTCTTGGCTGTAGGGTTACAAGAGCACAATATCTTAGGTTGAAAGAATTATTAAATGTTACTGTAAGTCTGGACTCGCCACTGATTCTATCCACGAATCCATTCAGTGGCCACCTCCAAGGGATCTTAGGGCGGATGGTGCGCCACAGGTTCCCACCACTTCCCTGCCTTCCGAACCACACTTTTATAAATCCGTACTGTGAAGTACGACCATGCGCCAGTCACGTCGTGCGACGAAGGAAATTTCCCAGAGAGAGAGAGCTAACTTTTTCGGCAGGGATCCAAACATAAACCGCAGCCAGGAGATCCGGTCGGCGACAGAGCGCAGGAACCTCTTTGGAAGGGGATCATCAAAATTGCAGAGCGCAATGGAGTACCTGATGACCTACGGATGGGCCATACTCATCATCGCGGTGGTCCTCGGAGTCCTCTACTACCTCGGAATATTCAACGGCCAGAACCTCTCGCCGCGATTGCAGCCGGGATCCTGCCATGTTGCGAGGACCAGCGCCGGTGTGGAGAACTTCGGAGTGTGCGCGGGCCTTCCTGAGTTCGTAGGGCAGTTTGATGGAACGAATAGCTACGTAAGTGTGCCCCCACAGCCATCATTGGATACGAGCGGTTCTGTCACGGTAAGTGCCTGGGCATCAACATCAAGTTCAGCCCCTCAGGCGATCGCTGGGACATACCACGGTAATTATTATGGTTATTATATTCCTATAAACAATCATGGGTTTTACTTTCTCGTGGGTGGTGGTCCTAGCACGAATTATTATACTCCTTATGCAACACAGTCTTTTGCTGCTAACCAGTGGGTCATGGTAACAGGGGTTTACAACGCGACATCAGGCACTATATATATGTACATAAACGGAAAACTTAGCTCTTCTGCAACTGGGGTATCCGCGGCTCCATACTCCTCACAGCCCTTTGTCATGGGGAAAGATCCCTGGGATATCTATGCCCCGTTAGACGGTTCCATGGCGAACGTCCAAGTCTACAACGCCTCCCTCTCCGCTGCAGAGATTCAGGCCCTTTACATGGAGGGCATCGGCGGCGCGCCGATAAAACCTGCCAACGTGACTGGCTGGTGGCCGCTCAATGGCAACGCGGCCGACTACTCCGGAAACAACAACAACGGCCAGTCCGTGAACGTGCAGTACACCAACACGTGGATAAACAGCTACAGCGCGCCGTGACGCATGGCCAGGCGGCCCTTAAATAGATGCCTGTCCATAGTACATCCACAGCGTCAGAGGATAAGATGGGCATTCAGGTCGTAATGTTGAAGTCTCTGGAGGAGAAGCTTAAGGATAGGAGGTATGCCTCGCACCTGCTTCGGATAGACAAACTACGGGTAAAACTGGAGAGGCTGGGAAACAACGCGCTAAAGTTCCTTGATATGGAGGGAGAGTTCATGCTATCCGAGATGAAACTGCATGAGCCGCCTTACAGGCTGTATGTAATTCTAGACCAAGAGACCGGAGTTTATTATCTCGTGGAATGGGCCCGCAAGAGCGATCAGGATAAGACGATTGCAGGACTCAGACGGAAGATTGCAGAGTCGGTGCGCTTCGGATTTGACAAAGTGTTTACTTGACCTTGGCCGCATGCTCCCTTAAGAATCTGCCTATCTCATCGTTCTTTAGCGCTTTCAGCCTGCCGTTCTTGACAAGCCGTATCTCAGGGATGAACTTCAGCATGAGCGCCTTGTAGTACAGCCTGGTAGCCAGTGCATCCGAGAGCTCTGCCTTTATGCTCTCTATCAGCGCCCTGTCTATCTGTAGTTGGACCGTCTTCTGCATGTCTGTCACTATCTGTATAAATGATATGCTCTGATATTTAACTGTATCGAGCTGCAAGTCGATATGTGCCAAAGCCCCAGGATCCTGCGGTATGGGCCCCTCAACGGCAACGCGAACGACTACTCCGGAAACAACAACAACGGCCAGTCAACCAACGTGCAGTACACCAACACGTGGATAAACAGCTACAGCGCGCCGTGACCTGCCGCCGGCATCTTCGGCGTGTTTGCCGACAAACCTAACGTTATGATTATAAATCCGTACTGTGAAGTACGACCATGCGCCAGTCACGTCGTGCGACGAAGGAAATTTCCCAGAGAGAGAGCTAATCTTTTCGGCAGGGATCCGGACGCAAACCGCGGCCTGATGGTCCGGTCGGCAATGGGCACAGTGGCCTTCGGGGAAAGGGCTCGTCAAAACAGCAATCTGCAATGGAGTATCTCATGACCTACGGCTGGGCCATACTCATCATCGCCGTGGTCCTCGGAGTCCTCTACTACCTCGGCGTGTTCAACACCTCGAACCTCGCACCTCGCCTCCAGCCCGGATCCTGCCACGTCGCACGGACCAGTGCCGGTGTGGAGAACTTCGGCGTCTGCGCAGGACTCCCCGAGTTCGTGGCCGAGTTCAACAATCCTGTAAATACGTCAACACCGCAAGACTACATAGACATTCTGAATCCGGGCCCGTCCTACTTCACTTCTAATGCATTCACTGTCTCGATGTGGGCAAACGTTCAGAAAGATAATATAGCGTATCCTAAGGAACCAATATTCTCT
>JAJYFQ010000067.1 GCA_021785375.1 Microcaldota archaeon
TCGTGGCTACGTCATGTGCAGCATCTCCGACGTTCCCCTCGCCTCTCACGACGACATGTCTATGGCCTGCTCCGTCTACTTGCCTTTCTGCTCTAACTCCCGCTTTTTTCAAACTGCCGGCCGGATCAAATGTTGGAAAAATATTTGACACTACCAGGGACAAGGCGCGAGGCCGCTTTGGATGGCTGCCTTCGCATGAATTGCCCGAGTCAGGAGTTGTATTGACAGGCAGGGGCTTGGATAAGCAGACGGGCCGTGGCCTTACGGTCCGGATGGTTCGATGCGCCATGCCAGCTTCCCCGGGACCTTGGACAGCCCCGGAGGGCCATCACAACTGCGACGGCGAGAACCACTGCCAGGAAGAGCAGTTTTTTCGTCTTCCCTATCCCTAATGTCTTGGGCACTGACGTCCTGCGCCCTTTTTTCTTGGCCGGTTTTTTTCTTATCGGTCCGTACCAGCCTTTCACTGAAACGTCCAAAACTTTTCTTCTCTTCCGGGCGCTCTACTACCCGCCTCAAACGTCTAAATTCCTGGCCTCAAGCGCATGTCTGTGTATGAATTCCTTCCGGGGCTCCACCTGGTCGCCCATGAGGATGGTGAATATCTCGTCGGAGACGACCGAATCCTCCACCGCCACCTGCAGGAACGTCCGCTTCTCCGGGTCCATCGTTGTCTCCCAGAGCTGCTCCGGGTTCATCTCCCCAAGCCCCTTATACCTCTGCACCGAGAGCCCCTTCCTCGCCGTGCGCATGATAAAATCCATCAGGTCCCCGGAGGAGGCGAACTGCTGCCGCCCCTCCTTCGTCCGCACCCTGTAGGGGGGCTCGCCAAGGGCCAAAAGCTCCTGGTAGAGTTTCCTCAGCTCGCGGAAATCGGGCGAGCCCAGAAACTCCTCCGAGAGTTTTACCCTCTGGTGATGCCTCCTTATCTCGACGCTGTTGGATTCGTGCTCCTCGTCGCTTGAGACCCCGCTCGTCCTCATCTCCGGAAACTCGCCCTTCGCCTTCTCCACGAGCCCCTCGAGCCTCTGCCTGTCCTTCAGGAGGTCCATATCCACCCGCTCCCGCAGTATGAATTTCAGAAGCTCCGGGTCGTTTCTCCTCAGGGTAAACCACTCCAGCAGCCGCTCGAAGCGCTCCAGTCTCCTTAAGTGGGGGACCAGGGCCTTGCCCGTCACCGGCTTGGCGCCCATCTCGAAATAAAGCTCTTCAGAGGCAAGCTCCAGGAGCATCTCCCTCAGCTCCTCGTCCGTCTGGACGTATTTTTCCTGCTTGCCCCTCTTGACCTTGTAGAGCGGGGGCTGCGCTATGTAGAGATAGCCCTGCTCGATCACGGCCGGCATCTGCCTGAAAAAGAAGGTAAGCAGCAGCGTGCGTATATGCGCCCCGTCCACGTCGGCGTCCGTCATGAGGACCACCTTGTGGTAACGGGCCTTCGAGATGTCGAAATCCGGGCCTATGCTCGTCCCGAGGGCCGATATCAGGACCTTTATCTCCTCGGATGTAAGCATCTTGTCGAAGCGCGCCTTCTCCACGTTCAGTATCTTTCCCCGAAGCGGCAGGATGGCCTGGAAACGCCTGTCCCTGGCCTGCTTCGCGCTGCCGCCCGCCGAATCCCCCTCGACGATGTAAATCTCGCTTTGGGCGGGGTCCTTCTCCGAGCAGTCGGCCAGCTTGCCGGGAAGCGAGGCGTCCTCCAGAAAACCCTTCCTCCTCGTCAGCTCCCTCGCCTTCCTCGCCGCCTCCCTCGCCTCCGCAGCGCCGTAGACCTTGTCGATTATCCGGCCTGCCTCGGCAGGATTCTCTTCGAAGTACCTCATGAGCTCCGTGTAGACCGCGTTCTCCACGAATGTCTTGATTGCTGTGTTGCCCAGCTTCTCCTTCGTCTGCCCCTCGAATTCGGGGTTCTGCATGAGTATGGTGATGACTGATATGAGGCCTTCCCTTGTGTCGTCTCCTTCGAGTGAGATGGTCCTCGGCTTCTTTGAAAGCTTGTTGTAGTTAGCCATCGCTCTCGTCAGCGCAGCGTGGAATCCGTTGACGTGCGTTCCTCCCTGCGGGGTCTTTATCTTGTTTACGAAAGAAAGCAGATCCTCGCTGTATGTGCCGACATACTGCATTATCAGATCAAGCTTTAGAGAGTCTGTCTGCCTGACCACGCGCACCGGCTTCGATACTTCCTGCTTCTTGTCCCTCATATAGTTTAGGAAGTCAGGCAATCCCTCCTTTGAATGGTAATCGACCTGTTTGGGCGGATTCTCCCTTTCGTCGGTATATTTTATCAGCAGGCCTGGATTTAGGAAAGCGAGGTCCCTCAGCCTCTCCACAAGCTCTATCGTGTCAAAGCTTCTCGCAGAGAATATCTCCTTGTCCGGCTTGAACTTTATTGTAGTGCCTGTCGACTTGTCGGGCACGTCTCCAACCATCTCTATCGGGCCTACGACCCCTCCCCTGCTGAACTTCTGCCTGTAAATCCTGCCATCCCTCTTTACCGTCACTTCCGTGTGCTCGGAAAGGGAGTTTACCACTGTAAGCCCCACTCCATGAAGACCTCCCGACACCTTGTAGACCTTGCTCTCGAACTTCCCTCCGGAGTGGAGAGAGGTCATGATCACCTCGAGCGCGGGCTTCCCCTCCTTCGGGATTATGTCGACAGGAATGCCCCTTCCATCGTCGCTTATCTCAGCGACGTCAACATCCTCGTCCCTGGAGAGCTTTACCGTAACTGTCTTCGCGTATCCTGCAATCGCCTCATCTATGGCGTTGTCAAGCACCTCGTAAAGAAGGTGGATAAAGCCAGAGCTGCCGGTGCTCCCTATGTACATGGCAGGCCTTTTCCTGACCCCCTGCGGGCCAGAAAGCACAACTATGTCCTTTGCAGTGTACTCAGTATCACTCATGCTAACTCCACACTCTAACAGATTGCAATTTATCGTCGGAAAATACGGCTAGAAACTCGCCTGTGGTTATTGTGCTTTTCAGCTTTAAAAGGCTTGCGGTATGGGCATTAAAGCACGATAATTTTGCTGTTATTTAGTTTGCCAAAATCGCTGTCCGTTGCTAGAAGAATTTGGTCCTTTGCGATTGCGGTTCCTGCGATAAGGATGTCGTTTTCATTGATGAGTTCGCCTTTCTTCTCTAATTCCTTGTATAGTTCTGAAGCAGTAATGGCAGCGCTCTCATCAAATTGATATATCTCGACATCTTTTAAGAATTCTGAAACCCTCCCAAAGGCCTTCATCCCGACATTCTTCAAAAGTTCATAAAGCGTTATCGTCGTAATAGACATTTCTTTTTTTGATCCAGCGTACTTTTTGACTGCTTCCTGTGTTTTAGAATCATTTCGCATAAGCCTTATGATGACGCCCGTATCCAAACAAATCATCAATCCACCTTAAACTTCCTGCCAAAATTCCGCCTTCTGTCCTTAAACACTTTGCGCTCCATCGCCTCTCCCTCTTCCTTCGTTAAAAGCCCAGCCAATTTCATTATGTCGGGGTGCCGTTTTTCCATGAGCGACTTTATGGTTTCGGTGTAAGACATCTTGCCTTTCATTTTAGTCAGCTCGTTATATAGTTCATCAGATACCGCAATCAATTTAGACATGGAGTCACTATAAATATATACATATACTATATATTTATACCTTACGCGAGGGGAGCGGCACGCCCCGAAGAGCATGCCGCCGTTTTGGGTGAGTCCCTTGGTTGAAACCCACACCGGACCGGCTTTCACCGGCAATATTCTTATGCAGGAGAAGTAATTTAATGCTTTCTTTTATCAATATACAATAATGTATACTTAAGTAAATGAATAAATACTTTTGTATTCATAATAGACGCACAGAATGCGCGCCATCGCTATAACTTGGCAACTGGTTTTGGGCAGGTCCTTGGTTGGAAGAAAGCACACAGTGCGGTTTTGGGTGATTCCTTGGTTGGAGAAAAACACACATCGGAGCATGAGCTCTGTCAGGGCTCAAACACGGAAGGAAAGCGCACCGCGGAAGGCAGGAGAGACAGCCTTGAAGGGTTCGTCGACCTCTGCGCGCAGACGGATAGCGTCATAAAGAAGGTATTCGCCTGCATGCTGGAGTCGGTAAGGAACACGAATCCGTATGGCAGTTTCTGGCTAACCGTGGACATGGGTGAGGGGCAGACCATTGCAGGTTTCAATGGAGCTGCTCCTGATCCGGTGTACATGGGCATCGCCACGAAGATGCTGGCGGAACACATACCTGTTGGCGGCAGGCTCTACCTTTCCCTCGGGAAGGTTGTCGGCGCCCTCTATGACGCATGGAGAAGGACGTGCGAAGGGGAGAACAGGCATGTGAAGATCGTCATCAGGATAAGCGGCGGAAAATGCGAGGTGTACAAAGTTTGGGAGACCCCCATGCGCTGGGACATACAGGAATGACGGATTGGAGGGCTTTTGATTTTTGGCCCTTTCGTGCTTTCAGTCCCTGCTCCACCCAATCTTTGGAAGATACAACCTTTTTTCATCAAACGGCACAAGCCATGTGAAGAATTGAGCAAGTGCTCGCAATGAAATAAGGGGCTTCGCCTATTATTTCATATAGACTTACCAAAGCCAAAATATTAGGGCAGAAATCAATTCGCGTGCGAAAAATTCCACGCTCTGCAATTAAGAAGATTAGCCCTTAGCGAGCGGCGAGCCCCTGGCGAGTTCTTCAGAACGAGAACGGACGAGGAGCGAGCGTTAGTATTGGGCTGAGGGTGGCAAAACGACTGCGAAGCAGGCGAACGGTGCCCGAAGGCCGTGAAAATACGCTGCGCCTCTGCGCCCTCCAGGCGCTCGCAGGCTCGCGCGATCGGGCGCTACGGCTTTAAGCCTTTTCAGCCAAGTCTATCCGGATTTTATGGTCGAGAAATGCATAGTCACCGGCGTGTATGTTTTTAAGAAGAAAAAAATACTGCTTGTTTATCATGATGGCCTGGGTGTTTGGATACAGCCGGGTGGGCACATCGAAGAAAATGAGTTTCCTCCGGAAGCGGCTGTCAGGGAGGTAAAGGAGGAAACCGGGCTCGACGTTAAAATACTGGGCGGACCGATGCCATTTCTGATCGGCTACAGCAAAGTGCCATATAAAAATAAACCAGAGCATCGGCATTTTAACATGCTCTATC
>JAJYFQ010000068.1 GCA_021785375.1 Microcaldota archaeon
GGGCAATGACGATCCCGAGAGGCACATTCAACCTCACGGACAAGAACGCGGGAGCGTATGATGGCGCGCTTTCGATGCCTGGCTGAAGGATGTCGCAGCATACTGCAGAAGAAGATGGGACTTGGGTGGCGAAGCGGCAGGATAATCCCTGCTGCCCCACCATCCTGGACTGTCCCCCACACCCCCTCTTAAAGTGTATAGGTATAGTGTAATGATCTATTATAAATACCTTGAGGAATTGTTAGGTATAACTGAGGGATATTTTCATTTTTGCTAAACGGTTCGCATGCGGTATTAGCAAAAACAAGAATATATATACTTTCACAGCGGAAAATGTATGTTGGATGTGGCGATGAAGGAGTACAGCTACACTAAGAAGATGCTGATGAGGGAGCTCGGGGAGGACTCGCGCCTCTCCGTGACAGACCTTGCGAAGAGGATCGGATGCTCGAGGAACACGGTGGTCAGCAACATAAAGGCGCTGGAGAAGGAGCTCGGGCTTAGATACGGGATCGAGTTCAACAGGCCTATGCTCGGTCTGGCGCAGACGCACGTCATAAGGGTGAGATTCGGGAGGAAGCCCAGCGCGAAGGCCTTGAGGGAGCTCTTCAGGGAGGACCACATGGCCCAGTTCGTTGCACTGACGCACGGCGACTTCGACATGTTCATAAGCGTGACTTCGACGTCGGCAGAGGAGTACATGGGGTGGGGGGTGCGCACCACCACCAGGCTTCTCGACTATATGCCCGAGTTCTTCCCCTCGATGGTGGGGCTCAAGCACACGGGATTCACCCCGGTCTCCAACGAGATGCTCCGCAGGCTCAGCGGACAGAGGGCGGAGTTCGATGACCTCGACACGCGCATACTCGTGCTCCTCAACTCGGACTCGAGGCAGGGATACAAGGAGATGGCAAGGAAGCTGGGCGAGAACATGGAGACCGTGCGCTACAGGGTGAGGAGGCTTTCCGGGAGGGGTGCCATACGGAGGTTTACGGCAATGGCCAGGAAGCCCCCAACGAACTACAACACACTCTTCTTCGTGAACTTCAGATTCTCCCCAAGGCTCATGGAGCGAGTTGCCGAAGCGCAGAGGTACTATCTCTCGGGGGAAGAGGGAGTTCGGATAGTGAACAGGTTCCAGCTCCTTGCGCTCACCAGCGGCAGCGACATCCTCTTCGGATTCGGCTGTTTTGAGAATGAGGAGCAGGCGATACGGGACGTGGTGCTCTTCCATAAGGAGGTATACAAGGATGACAACCCGGTCATAAACTTCGCCATGATAGATGAGGTGGTGAAGGGCGAGCTGGCGGCGAGAAACATAGACATAAAGAAGGACTTCAGGCCGGTAAGCCTGCTGACAGAACCTGCGAAAGAAGAATGATTATTATAGTTTTCCGGCCAGATCATAATCGTGATAGCATGGTGGCACTGCCGGAAAAGGCAAGGAAGCTCATAGATGGGAAGAACTTCGCCAACTTTGCGACGCTGATGAAGGACGGATCGCCGCAGATAACGACGACGTGGATCGACCGCGACGGGGACACGGTGCTGATAAACACGACGAGGGGCAGGGTGAAGACAAGGAACGTCGAGCGCGACCCCAGGATAGCGATAGGGATATTCAGCATGGACGACCCGTACGATGCGGCGTACATACGCGGCAGGGTCGTCGAGATAACGGGCAATGGAGCGGAAGAGCACATAGACAGGCTCTCCCACAAGTACGTCGGCACGGACTACCGCCAGCACGGAGACAGGGTCATACTGAGGATAGAGCCCCTTCGGATAGTGGTGCAGAAGCCGTGATCAACGCCGCACTCGCTCGTGCGGCTCGTGGAGTTTCCTGTCCACGGCAAGGACGTTCCCGCGATTAAGGAGGACGTATATTATTATTCCGGAGATCGGGAGCATAAGCCCGAGTGCCACGCTCTGCACATCGAACTGCGTCAGGAGCGCGAGGCACGAGACGAGCCCGATCAGCCCGTTCACGGAGAGCCATCCGATGCTGAGCGGGGCCCTGAAAGGCCTCTTGAGGTGCGGGGCAACTCTTCTCAGATGGATGAGTGACAGGTTCACCATGGCGAAGGTCAGTAGGGAACCGAAGCTCGTTATCCGGGCGACGAGGCCGATTCCGCCGAGGGAGAGGAATGCAAAAGCCACAAGCAGGGTTGCAATAGAAGCAACGAAGGGAGCTCCGGACTTCTTTGACACCGTGCCGAGTACTCCAGGGAGTGACCCCTCGCGTGCCATCCCGTAGATTATCCTTGACCCGGTTATCAGAAGGACAAGTGTGGTGTTGAGGGTGGTGAGAAGCGCTGCCGCAGTGAGTATGTCGAACGCAGGAGATCCGAGGGCGGCAGACGCTGCGAGTGCCAGCGGGGCATCGGACGTGGAGAGCTTCTGCCATGGCACAAGGCTCACGGCAGCGATGCCCACAAGAACGTACAGTATCGTGGTTATTGCCAGGGAGACCATCAATCCCTTGGGGATGGTCCTTCCCGGATCCTTGGTCTCCTCGGAAAGGTTGGCCACGTTGTCGAATCCTATGTACGCAAAAAAGACGAGTATCGCCGCACCAACGACTCCGGTGATGCCGGTGCCCGCACCCTGGAGATAGTTGACGGAGCCGAACCTGTGTGAGCCGGCAAGTATCACTATCGCAAGACCGATAACTGCCACGATGCTCAGGACCATGTTTACCCGTAGAGATTGTTTTATTCCGAGAATCGCCACTACGGTGAGGAATGCGAGAAGCGCTGCGGCGACCAGCAACACCGGGGCCTGGAATACCGACTGGAAGTAGAGCGCAAATCCCATCGAAACCGTTGCGGCGGCCACTATCTCGGTTACCAGCATGACCCACTCGGCCAGGAAGGAGAGCATCCTGTTTCCATAGGCCCTTCCGATGTAGATGTACTCCGAAGCGGCCTTGGGGTACATCGCAGCTAGCTCTGCGTATGATAGGCCCGTGAAGAGCGCGACGACGGCACCGATGAGGAATGCAAGCCAGATCTCGTTTCCCGCGAGTCCCGAAGCGGCACCGACAAGGACGTATATTCCTGCGCCGATGATGTTGCCTACGCCATAGGCTACGACCTGGAAGAGCCCCGCCTCCCTTCTTAGACCCTTTTGTTCTTTCATGTTAGCCATGCCCTGTCACCGCACCTTCTTCAGCCTTGAGCCGGCATGTGTGAGGTGCTGTTGCTGACGAAGTAGAGGAATGAGTGCCAGGACTCCTTCGGCTGGAGTGTGGTTGAGTTCAGGAGCCCGTAGTCAAGGCCTCTTGCCACGGCTCCCTCGAGGTGGAACCAGTACACCTTACTGACAAACGGATACGACGAGTAGAACTCCATGTCCTGGCGAAGGAACGTGTTCTGCTCCTGCTCCGTGAAGCTTATCCCAAGGGTCTGGTTGCCGTTTGACGGAAGCCCCGTCTCGGTTATCCATATCGGCTTTCCTGTCAGGTTCTCGTACAGGTTGACAGTGAAGTTCAGCTCTTCGGCAACAGTGGCATTGCCCGAAAGGCTCTGGTTGAGACCATAGTAGGGAAGGATGTACGAATGCAGGGAGATAGCATCGCAGTACTTGAATGCGCCGTAGCTCCAGACCTGCGCGTAGAAGGGGTACTCGTTCTGGACCGCACCGAACGGAAATGTCTGCGCGCCCCCAAAGCAGACGACCGTGGCGTTTGGGTCCCTGCTCTTTATGATCTCCGATGCGCTCCTTATCATGTTGTAGTAGTTGAGCGCACTTCCGTTCTCGTATCCCCCCATGAACTGCCTTATTAGGGGCTCGTTGTATATCTCCCACTGATGGACCTCGGGATAGTCGGCGAGCGCCTGCTCTACCGTGGCATTCCACGTGGCGAGCGTCCAGTTGCAGTTTGATGCGCACCCGTATCTCGAGGTCTGCGCGCCGAGAGTCACGTAATCAAGTATGCCAAGGTAGCTTCCTCCTGCCCTCGTCACGTTGGAGACGAAGTCCATCTCCCCCTGGTTCAGGCCTATGTCTGCCCTGAAGCACGTTATCCCGTTCTCAACGGCGTAGGCCATCGCAGTTGCATTTGACGATGCGTCGAGGCAGAATTGTTGGCCGTATCTCGAGGAGGAGACGGATGACGTCGGAGCCAAGAGAGTTGTAGACGGGGATTGATACGTGGTAGTGGACCCGGGCATCTGCCCCTTGATGCCGAGACGCGGATAAACGGCAAGTGAAGCCGCAACCGCAACAATAACTATGGCAAGCAGCACGTGCTTTAAATCCATACACGTAATTCCATATGAGCATTTTTAATGCTTATCCGATCAGTATGGTGGTCGGCTATGTCGGAAATTATACCAATAATTATCCTTGCCGCGGTCTTCCTGCTCATAGCGGTAAGGCAGGTCGGCAGGTTCAGGCTAGGGATCTGGCAGATAATGTTCGGCGGGGCTGCCGCAATGATTCTCGGACTGCAGATCTCCCCCGAATCTGCGTTCGGCTACATAAACTTCAACGTGATCCTATTCTTGATAGGCACATTCATAATAGGCCGGGCCCTTGAAGAGAGCGGCTATCTCAACCATCTCGAGTACACCCTGTTCGGCCGTGCCAGGGGTGTGCGTGGCCTTGTCCTCCTCGTTCTCTTCGGATTCGGACTCGCTTCGGCATTTCTCATGAACGACACGCTCGCGATAATAGGCACGCCTCTCGTGATAGGGATCTCGAGGAGGCATTACCTCAACTCCAGGATGATGATGCTCGCCCTTGCATTCGCAATAACCACAGGCAGCGTTATGAGCCCCATAGGCAACCCGCAGAATCTCCTTATTGCGGCGACAGGCGGATTGAAATCGCCTTTTATCGCGTTCTTCGCCCACCTCTTCATACCCACGATGATAAACCTCCTTATCGTATACCTTTTTGTCAGGCTGATATTCAGGGAGGAATTCGGAAAAGAGATAAAGGACGACCTTCAGGAACAGGCTTCCGTCCCGGAACTGGAAAGATTTGCCAAGATCTCCCTTGCGCTGCTTGTCCTGCTCATAATAGGCTATTCCGCCGCGCCGTATGTCATGCCCAACCTGAAAGTTGGCCTTTGGGAGGTCGCCCCGATAGCCATTTTGCCGAT
>JAJYFQ010000069.1 GCA_021785375.1 Microcaldota archaeon
GCAGGCTATGGATACGTCAATATCTCCTACACCGTTGGCACATCGAATTCGTTTGTTGTGCTTTTGGGAACGTGCGGTTATGAATATGGACCATGCAGTACTATGCATCTGCCGGCCGGATGCACGCAGAAACAAAACATTACGGATGCGACGGGCTACGACAACGCATATATAGCAACATGCCAGTCTCCGCAAACTGGAGTACCACTTTATTTCAATTACTCAGATTACTGCGCAATTAATCCGCGGTTGTGCATAATACGTCAAATTAGCCCAACGGCTATAACAGCTGGGGTATACATATTCCCGAACTATGCGCCTACGGGTTCCTGATTCTGTAAGATTTATAAGAATAGGATATATCCTTGAATTTGATAAAGCATGTGATTGGCGGAGGCTATATCGTAAAGTACAGAAGCACTTGGCTGATTTTCTTGCTCAGTCTTGTATCGTAAGGTTGCAGCCCGCAGGCTCAACGAAGCTGCTGCTAAGTATTAGCTTTATGTAACCGAGGTAGGCAACGCTGCCTATAACCCTTCCGCTGACCTGGGAGACATTTGGTGGTAAGTTGAGATACTGGATGTCAAGGCCAGGGTTGTTGTCTCCCTTTGTGAGAACGTGATAAGTGCCAGAAACGTTGATGATGGCGTATGCCCTGTGCACTATATAGCTGTCGCCATACCGGTAGAACAGGTCCTGCGGAACCGTCTGGTAAACGACAACGCTGTTGTTCCTGTCTCCATTTATGGTAGTGTTGTCGATCGTTATCGACTGTGTATATGCGCTCTGCACGACTGTGCCGTTCTGGTAAGTTGCGTTTGCTATCCCGCACATGTATTTCACTGCTCCGGTCTGCGCGCTGTACGGGACTATCCTGGTGCCAGCGCCATTGTTTTCTATTAACCCGACCTGATAGCCTGGCTTCACGAGCTGTGAAACGTAGAGCTGGTTCCCGCTTATCTCATACGCTACGCACTGCAGCGCCTCGGTGCCAACACTCGAGAACGAAGCATTCCATTCTTCAGGCGTGATGTTCACGATCGGGGCATTGATCCCGGACGGGCCGACGCCCTGGACAAGTATCATGTCTCCCCTGTGCAGGGCGGGGAGCATGCTGCAGCTCGGGACAACGTCGAGAGGATAGGCTGTGTTGAGTATTATCCGGAGGAGGAACCATATCCCTATGACTATTATGATTGCGACCACTATCTCAAGCACATTCCTCATGAAGCCGCTCTCTTCTATTCCATTGAAGATCTCGGCAGCAAGCAGGATTATGATCAGCACAAACGCTACTATGCCGAATATGACTGACAGCGCCGGAGTCCCCTGAGTAAAGAGGTAGAGCACGAACATCATTATGAGGATTATGTAGAGGGGAAGAGTGTTCACTCTCTTTTCCCTTTTCTTCCTTGATTCTGTTGTTGCGCGTTTCCTCTTCCTTAACAAAAGAGCACCATGCTTACTTGCTTGCCAGCTGGACGCCGACGACCTGCGACTCGTTCGCCTTGTTCACGACTCCCACCGCAGTATCTGCGGCAGCGATGAGTGAATCGTTGTGGCTGACAACCACGAACTGTGACTTCTGGCTCATCTCCTTGATGAGCTTTGATAGCTTCTTCGTGTTCTCCTTGTCCAACGCTATATCTATCTCATCGAAGATATATAGAGACATAGGCTTCCTCATCTGTATTGCAAAGATGAGCATGAGCATCAGCAGAGATTTCTGCCCTCCGGAGAACTGGTCTGCGTTCATCTCCTTGCTCCCAAGCTTGGTCTTTATCAAGAGCCCCGAGTTGAACGGGTCCTTCGAATCCTGGAGATGGAGGGATGCGCTGCCGTCGAATATATAGCCGTAGAGCTTCTGGAAGTTATCGTTAACTATGGAGAGGGTCTCGACAAATATCGCCATCTTCTTCGTCTCTATCTGCCCTATCATTGACATTATCGACTCCTTCTCGCTTCCGAGGATCTCCATCTTCTGCTGCGACTCCTCCGCGTCTTTCTTCTTGGTGTCGTACATCTCCGGAGCCTTCAGGTTGACGGCACCCAGCCGCTCGAGCTCGTTCTTGGATATTATGAGCTGCTTGTCCAGCTCATCGCCATTCATCCCATTGAGCTCCTCGACGTTCTGGTAGGACATGAGCTCGGCCTTTATGTCTGATAGCCTGGTCTGGTACTGCTCCTTCTTCCCTTCGAGCTCAATCGTGTCCCTGCTCATCCTTTCGCTCTCGCTGTTCGCCTTTCCCTTATCGAAACCGAGCTGGCTGGCCTTCTCCTCAAGCTCCTTTATCGCCTTGAACATGCCTGCGGTCTTCTTGTCCTGGCTCTCCATCACATCCTGGAGCTCCTTCCTCTGCGATTCAAGCTCCTGGAGCGATCCCTCCATCTGTTTCGCCTTCTCCTTGCCTGTGGAGAGGAGAGCGTTCTCTTTCTTTATCTCCTGCTCGATTTCGGAAAGCCTGGCCTTCAGCATATCGCTCTCTTTCGTGATGGTGGCAATCCTTATCTTGAGCTCCTCCAGCTCCTCCCGCAGCTTCTTCGCCTTCTCGGCTTCCTCCTTTGCCCTGGGGCTCTTGCCCTTCTGCGCCATAACGCTCTCCATCTGGGCCCTCAGCCTGGTGCTCTCCTCCTTCAGGGCTTTCAGGTTGTGCTCAGCCCTTTCCTTCTCGGCCTTGGATGTGTCGATCTCCGCCCTGAGGATCTTCTTCCTCTCTTCAAGCGCCTTGACCTTTCCTTCGAGCGAATCCATCTCCCTGTTAACTTCGTTCTCCGCGTCAAGCGAAGTTTTGAGCGCGATGTCGTAATTGATAACCTCTGTCTCATAGTTGGCAAGCTTCTTCTGCAGCATTGTTATCGCTGTGCCCGCCTCGTTCATCTTTTCTGTCAAATCCTTTCTCTCCAACTCGAGCTTCTTCAGCCGCGTCTCTAGCGCGGCGGGTGTGGAGGCTGCCTTCATGCTTCCCCCTGTTATTATCCCTGAGGTCTCGATTATATCACCATCGAGCGTGACGAACCTGTGCGTGCCGAGCCCCTCCTTCTTTGCATCGTTTACGCTGTCAACGAGGTAAGTGTTGGAGAATATGTAGGAGAACGCAGGCGCGTACTCCTTGTCGAACTTGACGAGTTCTATGAGCGGCTTAAGCCCCTTCGGCGCCTTCGGCGCCTTTACGGAAACCTCCTTCAGCGGAATGAAGGATGCCCTGCCAAGCTTGTCCCTTTTCAAAATATCAATTGCCTCGCTAGCAGTGTATGCAGAGTCAACCACGAAGTAGTTGAACCTCGCCCCGGCTGCGGCGTGTACGGCAAGCTCATACCTGCCTTCAAACTCGCAGAGGTCCTGTGCCCTCCCGTAGAACCCGCTCTTGATGCCCTTCTTCAGGATTCCTGTGCTGGAGTCGCGGCTCCTCCCGGCTACCGCGAGCTGCTCGCGAACATTTGTGTGCTCTTCGTACAGCTTGTCGGAGCGGTCCTTCAGCTCGGAGGCAATCTTCTTCTCGTCCTCCAGCTCCTTCTCGACCTGCTGTCTGCTCTTCTCCAGGTTGGAGAGCGCCTCCTTGCTCGACTTAATTCTTACAGTAAGCGAACTCCTCTTCGCTCCCAGCTCGTTGAGCGACTTCTGTATGTCGAGCGCGTTCTTCTCAAGGTTATCGTGTTCGGATTTCGACTGGGCAAATCTTGAAGATGAGGAGAGCAGCTCTCCCTCTATCTGTTCGCTCTTCGTGTAGTTTGCCTCGTACTTCTCCGATAGGTTGCCGGAGCCGGATGAATCTTCAAAGATCTCTTCTACGTCCGGGATGCTCTTCTTCTTAACGTCAAGCTCAAACTCCAGCTTCTTCAGCGCGTCTGCGTTCTCCTTTTCCTTCTCCTTTATCCTTTCGTGCTCCTTCTTGAGCTCGGAAGCCCGCTCCTTGGCTGCATCTATGCCCTCGTTCAGCGCGCTGAGTTGCGTTGTCGCGATTGCGATGTTCTTGTTCACTTCTTCTAGAACTTTGTTCGTGGAACCCGCCTCTGCATTCTTCGCATTGAGGCCCTTGGTCAGCTTGTCCCTTTCCGTAGTGATGGTGGAGAGTTGTGATTCCAGCTCGGAGACCCTCTTCTCCAGCTTCCGCTTCTCCTCAGACTTCTCGGAGATGGTCCTTATCGCGTCCTCGTACTTCTCCTGAACCTCCTTCTCCCTCATCTTTAGCAGTGTGAAGTTGGACCTCTTGACAATGTTAGTGAGATTGATGTAGCGCTCAGCATCCTGCTTCTCCTTCTCCAGCTCATGGAGGAAGCCGAGCCGCTCATGGAGGATACCCTTAGCCTCGTTTATCCTTATATCGACCTTCTCCAGCTCGCGCATCGCTGCACCCCTCTTCTCGTCGAATTCCCTGATTCCGGCAGCGACGTCGATGAGCTCCCTCTTCTCCTTGGGAGTGAGGTTTAGCAGGTACGTTATCTCGCCCTGCGTCATGGTGTTGGTCTCATTCATGTCCGTTTTGTAGGAACGGAGGACTTCGAGGACTTCCTGGCGGGTCGCACGCTTCCCGTCCAGGCGATAACCCACCTTCTTGTTGGACTTGATAGAGCGAGATATCTCAAGTTCCTTGTCGCCTGCGAAGCGCACCTTAACGAAGGCGCGCTTGAGCTTGTCTTCGCCGGGCTTCGCAAAGTTATTTATCAGCTGGAGCGAAGATGTGGCCCTCATCCGCTTGAGGGACATCTCGCCCATGGCAAAGAGGAGGGAGTCGCAGATGTTGGACTTCCCCGAGCCGTTAGGCCCTACTATGCAGTTGAAGCCCTTGTTGAAGCGTATAACTGCGTGCTTAAAAGACTTGAAGTTATGTATAACAACCTCATCGAGGTAAAGCATGTGTACACCGGTCGCAGAGATAGTTAGGAATAGGCTTATTTATTACTTTCCCTCGAATGGAGGGCTTATCTGGTAAAAAAAGTCCCTGACAAACTTTAATAAAGCTGATTTCCTATTCGCTATATGTTATCTATGGAAGGAGAAAGGGCGGCGCAGAGCGCAATGGAATACCTGATGACCTATGGGTGGGCCATACTAATCATACTGATAGTGCTCGCAGTCCTTTACATTATAGGCGTATTCACACCGACC
>JAJYFQ010000003.1:0-15735 GCA_021785375.1 Microcaldota archaeon
TCTCGAACTCAGCCAGTATATCCACGAGTTCAGAGGCGCCAAAGTCATCGAATGAGAAGTACATTATATTGCGGCTCTCGAATCCCGAGTTTATGTAGTCATATACTATCTTATGCATCAGCGTCGTCTTCCCCGTTCTTCTGAGTCCTGTCAGGCTTATTATCTGTGGCATGCCCATGAACTTCTTTATCTCTTCATAGACGTGCCTGTCCTTGTAATCTAGCGTTAAAGTGCCTTTCCACCAGGGATTGGTGTCAAGAAGCGCCTGCCTAATTGTTGGCATATATAACTACCACAGATTAGATTATATGGTAATCATATATACCATAAAATATTTATATATTGCTGCCTAACCCCGATATGCCCTGTATGCACTTAAATCCAAGCGGTGGGGAATTGAACAGGTATGTTGCTTGGCGGAGGGGAGATTTGAACACCCGACCTCTAGATTTCTTAGCAGTCATCGCAAAAAGCTCCTCACTCATCAAGCTGGGCTTATGAGTCTAGCGCTCTAACCAGGCTGAGCTACTCCGCCGTTTGCATATAATTCACCCATTCCATTATATAGCCTTTTCGTCGGTCAGAGGACAGCAGCCAATAAAGAATGCTGTACGAGGCAGAGCATGCATTTATAGAGATATTATACCCTCACAATTTAGATAAAAATATAAAAATAGGATAAATGTAAGGGTAATCACGACTGAAATATCTACCCTCACATTTTACGTAAAATAGAAATATTTATATATTTGTGAGGGTATAAACTTATCATGGCCACAGTCAAGAAGAAGGAAGTCGGCGGGAAGACCTACTTCTATCTCGGCCACACGTACAGAGAAGACGACAAGATGAAGTACAAGGAGATTTACTTAGGAGACAAGCTGCCCAAAAATATAGATAAGATAAAGGCCGAGTTCCTGCTTAGTATCTACAAAGAACGATGGGCACCGGTCTTCGAAAAGATAAAAGGGGAGTATCAACGTCAAATGCACCGAACTCCTGCCGAGATCAAAAAGAAGAATCTTGAGGCATTCGTAATCAGATTCACATATGACACCAACAGAATAGAAGGGTCGAAACTCTCATTCAAGGATACAGATGCCTTGCTAGAGATGGGAATAAGCCCAAAGAACAGACCACTAAGGGACATCAAAGAGGCCGAGGCACATCGAAGAGTATTTTATGAAATGCTCGATTATAAAGGAGAACTCTCGCTTGGAATTGTTCTAAAATGGCACAAAGAACTCTTTAAAGAGACGAAGTCCGGCATTGCCGGCAAGGTCAGGGATTACGGCGTCTATATCTCGGGAAGTGAGTACACCCCTCCGGGGTTCGAAGCTGTTGAGGCATATATCGTGGAGTTCTTCAAATGGTACTCTGGCGCTCAGAGCAAGTTGCATCCGGTAGAGCTTGCAGCGCTTGCGCATCTGAAATTCGAGACGATACATCCGTTCGGGGACGGGAATGGGAGGATTGGCAGGCTCATAACGAACTTCATACTGCACACGAATGGGTACCCGATGCTGGACATCAGGTACGCGGACAGGCGAAGCTATTACAACGCGCTGGAGAGGTCTAACGTGAAGGGCAACGAGTCGATATTTGTGCAGTGGTTCTTCAAGAGGTACGTTAAGGAGTCGATGCTCTATCTTGGTAAACTGAAGCCATAGTCTTTTCATCGGTCAGAGCACGCTGAGAACGAATGCGCCGACAACCATGACAAGCAGACCCACAAGCTCCATTCGCCTGAGCCTCTCCTTGTAGAAGACGAAGCCGAAGAACGAGACGACCATTGGCGCAAGAGCCATCAGCGCCCCGCCTACCGCAAGCACCGTGCTTCCCACAGTTATTCCGAATACAGTGTCTCCTATCGCATCGACAAATGCGCCTACGATAGTCAAGATGACAAGCGCGGTGACAATTCTGCTTCCCCGCATCTTAGTTCCAAGACCCCTGAGTGTCGTAATCGCCATCTTGTTCGTGAACAGATATGCCAGGACGACCAGCATGCCTGAGATCCTCGAGATCAGGATTGGGAGCGCGAAAGTTCCTGCAGAAGTGACCGAGAATGTCATCAATACCCAGTATATTGACCATGCAATATTGGCGTAGAGGGCAGGCAGGAGAGCCTGGTTTATCTTGAACTCCTCTGTGGTGATGACCATCAGCGATCCAACGAAGACAATAAGTATCCCGGCAATCTGGATTCCGGTTACCTGCTCGCCAAGGACGAATATCCCAAGAATGACCAGTGCGGCTGGCTGTATCTCAACGAATGCCGAAGTGGTTGCAAGCCTTTCGGTCCTAAGTGCCATGTACGCGAATATGAATCCAAGGCTGAGGAATATTCCCGCAGCGATCGCAATCAATGTGCTATAGAGAGTTACCTGATACTGGCCGACAAGCAGGACCGCTATCACCATCGGTATAAGTCCCAGCGTCACCACTATGAACGGAACTATGTACGTGCCAAGTCCGCGCACTATGCGCTTTGAGAGGGTTCCGGAGACGATCCAGAACATCACCGCTATTATGGCGGCAGTAGTGGCTAGCAGGACCATTGTATCAGCAAGCAATATATACCACGAAGATATATAGATTACCGCCGATCTGTCAGTCACAGCTCACAATCGGACAAGGAACCGAACATGGCCTTAGTGGTGTAACGGCTTGCATAGGGGACTGTGGATCCCTTGGACCGGGTTCGACTCCCGGCTTAGGCCCTCAAAAATCAGAACAGGTAAAGTGCAGTCCTTCTGATGAACTTCTTGACGTACATGTTCCACTTCGAGCTGTTCTTCTTCACGTCCTTTACCAGCGGCTTGTACTTTACCTTCTCCTCAGGGCTCAGCTTGCCCTCCTTGACTATCTCCTGCTTCTTCCCGTCGACTATCTGTGTCTCCCTCTTCTGGACGATGTCCTTTCTGACCATCGCATACCACTCGTCGAGCGTACCGCCGTGCTTCTTGATCATCCTTATGAAGTCCTTCATCTCCACCTTCCTCCTCTTCCCGGTCCTGTCCTCTTCCGCCGCAGGAATGAGCGCGGCCTTGTCGCTTATCTCGGCTATGTCCGCCTGCGAGAATCCCATCGTAGCCCTTGCGAGTCTTCCGAAGTTTATATGGCCCAGAGGCATCTTCCTCGTGTTGTATATGAACGCGGCCTTCCTTGTCTTGTAATTCGGAGGGGGTATGTAGATTGCCTCACCGAATCTTCCGGATCTCTTGAGCGCCGGGTCCATGTCCCACGGCTGGTTTGTTGCGCCTATTATGAACAGGCCCTCCGGATTCTTCTCCACTCCGTCCATCTCCTGCAGGAACTGGTTGACCGCCATCCTCATGTAGCTCTGTCCTCCGCCCTCTCCGCCTCCGTCACCGCCTCCCCTCTTCATTCCGAGTGCGTCGACCTCGTCGAAGAAGACTATGCACGGAGCCGCCTTCCTCGCCTGCTCGAAGACCGCGTGCATGTTCTTCTCCGTGTTTCCGGCATACATGTCCACTATCTCGTTGATCCTTGCGATGAGAACGTTTGAGTTGGTCTCTCCTCCGATGGCATTGATCATGTAGGTGTTGTGGACGAAGAAGTCGCTGGCCACGAAGTTGTGGGTCTCGTCGACCGTGAGGTCATAGACCGACTGCGGGGCAGGAAGCGGTTCTATCCTGGTTATCAGTTCATGGTTAACTGCGTTATCCATTCCTGCCATTCTCGCCCCGCCAACGCTGATCAGGCTGCCGGCCTTCTCCCCGATCATGCCTATCCTCTCGGCGAATGTGGCTATGGTGGGCCTTCCCTTGATCGAGACGCTCCATCCATGCTCCAGGCTTCCCTTGATGCTGGACATAATCCCGAACCTGAGGAGCAGGTGCTGGATCCCGTGCGCAAGCGTCTCCGAAGGCGTGGTGTATATGATCCACCTTGTCCTGCCCTTCTTGTTGCGCAGGTAGCACCCGCTGCCTGAGAAGATGCGGTTCAGGAAGAGCGCAAGCAGGCTCTCCCGGAGCATGTAGACTTGATCGGGCACAGCCTTCCAGACAGGCTCGGAAAGATCGAGCCCATGCTTCTCCACAAACGACCGTATTGCGATATCCGTTGCCGTGCCTGAAATTGCGCTGCCTTGGCGCGCTACCATTACCATCCTTCCATTTTCGTAGGTGCTCGTGTGCACCAGCCCGCCCAGGTGTGCCATCGCAGACTCTATGTCCTCAATGATTGCCACATCGCGCGTGTTCACTCCCTGCGCATGTGCGGGCAGCGATCCGTCTATCAGGTATGCAAGCAGTTTCACCTCCCACTCCTCCATGCCCAGGTCGCCGAACACCGGAAGCGCGCGCGGAACCCCTATGGCTTCTCCTTCACGCATATCCGATGCCTTGATCCACTCGTTTCCCCTGAGCAGTGGATGCTCCGGGGTGCAATGCAGGATCCTGCCGCTGGAGGTGGTTATGCGGAGGAGCGGCTTTCCGGGAAGTTCCCAGTGGCCCGTAACCCTCCTCACTGCAAGGCTGCCCTCCCCGGTAAGCGTAAGTATGTGCGGCTCCTTCTTCTCCACGACCTCCTTTATCGTCGGATATCTGCCGTCGGGGAGCAGCACCCTGGTGTCCGCAGAGACGCACTTTCCGTTGCCCGGCGGACCGTAGAACAGTACGCCGAGACCGAGCTTCTTTCCGTATGCTCTCAGAAGCTCGGGCTTCTTTATCGCGAGTATTATGTTCTCATAGATGACCTGCTTCTCCTTGTCCATGCCCACGAGATCCTTGAACGAAATGTTCGACTTGTGCCACTTGACCTGCTTTATCTGGCCCTCGACGACCTGCGTCTCCGTGCTCGCCGGAGCCTTCTCGCCGGTTTTTATCGGGGCAGCCGGCTTTGTCATCTTGCTCTTGAGCTGCTCGAGCCTCGCCTTCGCCTGCTCGTACTTCGAGTTCTTGGCCAGCGACCTCTCGTACCACTCCTTTGCTCCCTGGAAGTCCTGCTGGTACTCAGCGACTATTCCCATAACATAGGGCGCGTCGTAGCTATCGGGCTCTATGTCCATGACCGTCTCAGCGTCGCGCTCAGCCTCCTCGTACTTGTTGAGTATTGCATACGAGAGCGCACGGTTGAAGTATGCACTCGAGTACTTCGGGTCGAGCTCTATGGCCTTTGAGTAGAAGTCTATCGCCTCCTCGAACTTGTTCTCCTCGAATGCCGCCCCTGCCTTCGTGTAGACTTCCTTGGCCTCAGGAGGCGGAACGTGAGCCGGCTTTGGCGCTCCGGCAGTAGCACTGGCAGGCTTTCCCGTATCTGAGGACTTGTCAGCCATTTCTCTCCCCTCTGGTCTTGATAATAAACTGGCTCTTATGGTTTATATATGTTGACTCAGCCGGCCATAGGGAATGATCATCCCCTGCTCTCCATCTCGTCAAGAAGCTCGTTGAGGCTCGCATCGACCTCGGCTATGTGCTCGTTCTCCCTCGGCACGTCGGTGAGCTTCACCGAACTGAACTTTGCCATGAGTTCCTTCGCCTCCGCATTCAGCACCTTCAGGTCCTTGTCCTTCACCTTCCAGTCGCCTTTCAGCTGGTGGACTATGAGCTGGCTGTCGGAGTATAAGTCGATATCGTTCCCGTATCCGTGGTCCTTCCCGATCCTCTTCAGGGCCTCTATCACGCCAAGGTACTCCGCCTGGTTGTTCGTCTTTATGCCGTTGTAGAAGCTGTGCTTCGCGATTAGCTTGTGGGAATGGTCGAAGATGCGGTATCCCGAGGCGCTTTTTCCCGGATTTGACCTTGACGCCCCGTCAGTATAGACATAAACGAGCATGGTATAGCATCTCCATCGGTGGTTATAACTCTATGTCGCGGAGCTGGCCCACCCTGCCGAAGTCGAGCGTCTCCCCCTCCCCTATGCAGAGCGCCTCCATCGAGTCAACATCGAGCATCTCGTTGAAGATCGGGGCCAGGTCCCCTATGCCCCTCTCGGTGTTGACGCTGAACCCTTCGGCGAAGTAGTTCATAGCTGGGAGTATTATTATCTGCCTGCGGTCCTTCATCCTGCCGTACAGGAAGCACCTCAGCTTCTCCTTCACTCCCAGCTTGCTGTATATCGCAATCGAGGGATGCACGTGCCCCATAACGAGGAGCTTCCCTCTCTTCTCCTTCGGCCTCTCCTCCCCGTGGAAGAAGAGATAGTCACCAATCAGGGCCTCCTGGGTGTAGAGCTCCATCCTGAAAGGTTCCCTGAGCCTGTCTATGAAGTTGTCATGATTCCCCTTGATCAGCGTTATCGTTTTCAGTCCGAGGTCGTGCCTGAGGAAGTTCACGAACTCGTGGGTCTCGTTGAACTCCTCGGTGTGCACCTGCGAGAACTCGTTCTTTATGTCGCCATCGACTATTATCCTCTCCACCTTCGTCCTGTCCACCGCATCCTTAAGGCTCTCCTTTATGTGCCTGAGGTTCACCTTCGGCAGGAAGATCCCCTTGTCAGCGGCAACGCCCTCGTATCCTAGGTGAAGATCGGTACAGACTATCGCTGACATGCTCTTTATGTGGAGAACCGGAAGCCCGTCAAGTATCTCGACATCCTTCCCCAGCATCATGCTATCTGCCCTTCCCTATCTTCGCTATTACCTGCTTGTGCAGTTCCCTCAGGTGCCTCCTCCTGTCCTTCATCACGATTATGTCAGCCTCGCCGAACGTTATAAGGTTGTGGGAGAACGGCGACGGCACGTCCGTCTCTATGACCCTGTAAGTTATCTCTCCCGAGATGAGCCTCTTGACTATCTGCTGCGCCCTCGGCAGGTCCATCACGTCGTCGAATATCTCCCTGTACGTCTCCTTTATTATCGGGAAGTTGGGATTGATCTCCTCCGCAGCCTTCAGTATGAGCTGCGAGTTTATCATCTGCTTCCTAACGCTTATCTTCTTGCCCTTGTAGTTCCTCAGGATCATGAAGCTCCTCGCCGCGTTGTACCTGAACCTCCTCCTCATCATCTCCGTCTTCCTTATCTTCCTCGTGAGGGTCTTCCTGATGTCGTCGGCGCCCACCTCCTGTATAAGACGGTCTATGTCGCCCTTCTTTATCCTGACGACGGACTCGGTTATCAGCACGAATCCGTTGTCGGTTATGTTCATCGCCACGTCCGACTCCGCGATCTCGCCCAGCTTTATCGCGAAGATCCTGGAGAGCGCGTCGTTTATCCTCCTTCCGTAGAGGCTGTGGAAGACGAGCAGGTTCCTGTTCCCCTCCTCGTCCTCGGTCCTCTCTATCAGCATGAACCTGTCATTGGGGACGTATCCTGCGTAGAAGAGCTGCTCCGCGAAGTAGTTGAATATAGAACTCTTCGCGTTCTTGTCTATTGGCATCTTGTCTAGTATTGCCTTCGATTCCTTGTTCGGCTCCAGGCCGCCCTTGCCGAGAAGTGAGGCAGCCTTCCTCCCGCGCTCCTTTGCATGGCCCACTGCCTCTGCCATCTCTGCCCTGAACTTCCCTATCTCTGTTGCGAGCTCATAAGTTAGCGGCAGCTGCTCGGAGTACCACGGCGGGATCGTGGGAACCTGCCCTGGGGCAGGGCTGACGTAGGCCTTCATAACGCGCGCGTACTCGAACCTGTACTGCTTGCCCCCAAGGACAAAGATGTCCCCCGGCTTCAGCTTCGTCAGGAAGTCCTCCTCTATGCTCCCGATCCATTTGTTGTCATGCGTGAACACGTCTATCGCTACCTCGTCGGGTATCGTGCCGAGGTTCATGAAGTATATCAGCCTGGTAAGCTTTCCCCTCTTTCCGAATGTGCCGTCCTTCTCCTCATACCAGATCTTGGCGTAGACCCTCCTGCTCTCGAGGCCCACGTACATCCCGGAGAGGTACTCCAGGAGGCCGATGAAGTCGCTCCTCTGCAGCGTGTGGTAGGCGTATGCGTTCCTGACTACGGCGAATGCCTCGTCAACCGTCCACTTCTTGGTCTGCGACATGCCGACGATGTGCTGCGCGAGCACGTCGAGCGCGTTCTTCGGGGTCGTGAAAGTGTCTATGTGGTGCTTCTTCGCTGCGTCGAGCATGACGGAGCACTCGACGAGGTCGTCCCTGTTTGTGACTATTACCTCTCCTCTTGCCACGTCATTGAAGCTGTGCCCGCTCCGCCCTATCCTCTGCACCGCCCTGGCCACGCTCTTCGGCGACCCTATCTGCACCACGTTGTCTATCGAGCCTATGTCTATCCCGAGCTCCAGGCTCGTAGAAGACACGGCGCACTTGAGCTTCCCCTTCTTCAGGAGATCCTCCACTCCAAGCCTCATCTCCCTCGACAGGGAGCCGTGGTGAGCCGCGATATGCTCCTCGCCGTACTTGAACCTCTTCATGAGGTTGTAGACCACGCGCTCCGTCCCGCTCCTCGTGTTCGTGAAGACGAGCGTGGTCTTGTTCTTCTTTATCACAGAATCTATCATCCTGTAGATCGCGTTGTCCACCTTGTTGTCCGGGGCGTTGACTATGTCCTTTACCGGGGATATCGCCGTGAAGTCGAGCTTCTTGTCCCATGTCGCATCGACTATGAAGCAGTCCCTCTCCTTCTCGCCATCATATCCTGCCAGGAATCTTGCCGCGTCATCGAGTGGTGCCAGAGTGGCGCCCATCCCTATCCGCGTGAAGTCGTGGCCCACGATCTCTACGAGCCTCTCTATGGAGAGCGAGAGATGGACTCCGCGCTTGTTGTTCGCAAGCTCGTGCAGCTCGTCTATCACTACATACTTCACGCCCTTCAGGTTCTCCACGAACTTCGATGAATTGAGAAGTATGGCGAGGCTCTCCGGCGTCGTCACGAGTATGTTTGGGGGCTTCCTAAGCATCTTGGCCCTCTCCGACTGCGGGGTGTCCCCCGTCCTTATCCCTACGGTTATCTTCTTGATCGGAAGCACTATATCCGCGAATATCTCGTCAAGCGGCCCGCTGAGGTTCCTGTATATGTCGTTGTTCAGGGCCCTGAGCGGCGAGACGTAGATGCAGTAGACCTTGTCCTCAAGCTTGTTGGCCAGCGAGAGGTTCATGAGGTCGCTTAGTATGGACATGAATGCCGAGAAGGTCTTTCCGCTGCCGGTTGGCGCTGTTATGAGCATGTTCTTGCCCTCGGCCACCATCCTGAATGAGTACCTCTGCGGGGGAGTCGGCGCCTTGTACTTCCTCTCGAACCACTTCCTTATGAATATGTTGAGGCTGTCGAGGCTCTCCTCCACTGTGAATGGCTTCTCTGCGTATTGTATCACTAAACGACCTGCTACGGCTGAAGGAATAGTAGCATATGGATATTTGCAGAACTAGTACTTAAACCTTGCCTCGTCAAAGCCCGTTGCATGACCGACATGTTGCACAACGTTTAAAATTGTTATGGGGCTTATACTACCCTAGTGGGGATAGAGATGGCAAAGAAGAGTTCGGAAAAGGCAAGAAGGCTTGAAGCCTTGGACAGGGCGCAGCAGATCAACCAGATGCTTGAGATCAGCACGATAGAGAGCGAGGCCCTGATGAGCGGCGGAGGGGACTCCCGGCCGGTCAACGAATCACACGTGCTGGACCTGCTGGAGGAGAAGAGGGCTGCAGCGGGAATGGGCCAGTCGTCTTCGAAGAAGGCAAAGAAGCCTGCAAAGCGCAGGAGAAGGTAGTCGTTCTTCACGGCCAGCTTATTCTGATAAACGTTGTGTAGAGAAAGCTTTTAAAGTCAGAAATTGCATAAGTGTGTACAATCTAGGTGTAAGAATGAAGTATTTTGGTACAACCCGTTGTTCACCATAAAGTATATCCTAAGAATAAGTTACTTTTGGCAAGCTCTTCATCCCATAATCCTCTGCCAATATCTCTGACTGAAGTGAATAAGCATTGTCAAATCTTCTGTAACAGAACTTGCCTATTAAGATATTTGTCACAATCTCTGTTTTTATAACAATTCCTTTAGTCTTTAGTATTTCACTTATAGTAGCATCGACTACAGTATCATCAAATACTGGAAGGAATAATAATGCCCCATAAGGGGCGCCAATATCTCCAATAAGTAAATACTGATTAACCGCTGTTTTTGTATCCCTTATAATACTCTTAAGTAATGGCTCTCTTGTAGAGTATAACTGACCAAGGTTACTGTCTCTCATAAATATGGCAACTATGTATTTTACACCAGACCTTTTCATGCTTAATGTAGACCTTCTCAGTAATTGGCTACCCAATAACTTATGATAAGAGTATTGTGCTCTACCTCCATCAAATCCATATTTTTTATCTATGTCAGTGAAATTTTCAACACTATTCATATTAAATTCTTTAAGCACTGCAAATTCTCTTTCTAATAGAGTCCTTTTTTTAACTGTTAACTCTTCCTCAAATAGTGGGCCTTGTTTTACTCCTTTTTCCCCTAATATGTCGACGAATTCGTTCCTTAAAGGCACAAAACAATAGCTTTCATGAAAAGGAGTTATATATATTTGTATCGAATATCTCGACAGTGTTGTATTCTGCATCAACTTCCTAGTCAATAAATTAACTTCTTCATTAGTTTTAGCAACCACGTACATTAGTAAATTGAAATCACCACCGCTAAGCGTCAATGCTAACTGCACCCTTGGTTCTGCTTTAATTACTTCATTTAGTTCGGCTGATAAAGGTATTTCATCAACAAATCTTACCAATATGACAAATTTTAAATAACCTAACTTTTCGATGTCTATTTCCGCAATATACTCTATATCATATTTCTTCTCTAGATGCCTTATCCTATTTTCTACTGCAGATACACCCAATCCAACTCTCTTTGCTATGAAAGGAAGCGTAGCCCTTGCGTTCATGCTGAGAATCTTCAGTATCTTGCTGTCTACGTCATCCGGGATAAGAGTCTTTGCCGTTCCTTCTCTTTCCTTCTCTGGAAGCACAATTTTCCATCCTCGCGCTTCTATTATGGCCCTGGCCCTCTCAAACTCTATGTCATCTCCAGTCACCTTCCTTACGAAGTTGCCCTCATCAGTTATCCTTCCAAGATACTCGGACTTTATCCTCTTCTTTCTATTTTCATTGGAGACCGTGTCCTTGTAAACGTAGTACTTGCCGTTTATCTTTCTGATCACAAGGTAGGGCGGAGGTGGAGATTCCAACCTCAATCTATCGAGAGTCTGCATGACTTTCTCTGGAGCATTCGCCATATTATATAAATATACTTATAATATAATAAATATTATGTTATATAATGTATCATGACATAAAATAATAAAACCGAATAAAAAATGATATGCTGTCCAGCTTTTATCCCATCTACACTGATAAGAAGCAACAAACTCAAACTACCTATATATACTGGCTAACCCATAATATACTTCGGATGTGTGGTCTGATGGCACTACTTATACCCCAAATACCCATGACTTTTGAACCCGCCATCAGAGCCCTCTCCAATTATCTGCGCGTGAGGTCACCCACCCGCGTGCATTATACTTGCTGGAAGTGCAGCGAGAGCTACAGAGCTCCCGGAGACTTCCTCTGGCACATAAGATACTGCGTTGATTCTTGAGATACAGGGTTGAGCGAGATGAATAGGAGCAATATACGAAGGGTTAGCCATGGCTATCACTACTTTTTCGTGAAGCCGGGCAGGAAGACTGACGTGCACACGGCGGCGACTAGGCTGATGGGGATAAGGGAGATCAGGGAGGTTGCTGTCACCGAAGGCGACTACGGATTCGTCGTAAAGGCGCACAATGTCGATGAAGGCGAGAAAGCAGTCGTAAGGGAGATAGCAAGGGCTGTCGGAGGAAGTTCCAGAAGGGCCGTATGCCATTGCAGGTACGTAAGAAATTGAGGCAGGATGATAAGATGGAAACACGAATGCGTGCAAATGTAGGGGAATTGAGGAGAGATCGAACAAGAGATCTTGAGGAAGGGATAGTCGGGATAAGAAGGAGGCTACTGAGCGTGCCGGAGAACGACCGGCATTATGGGTACAGGATGCGGATAAGCGTGGGCGAGGTACTGGAAGACATCCGGGAGATGCTGCGGGCCTAGGCGCCATGGAGGTTACATGTCCTATAATCCGGGTGCCTTAGTTGGAAGGTGCGTCAATGAGCGCATGGTATTTTGTCCCCTTGATCTTGGAAGCAAGCTTTATGTCAAGCGTCAGCAGTCTGGTGTCGGTTTTGCTTGCCAGGGCTAAAAACGCGCCATCATATGCCGTTATGCCAAGTTCGGACGCCAGGGAGATGGCATCGGCTATTATCTCAGAGAAACTATGAATTGCGTAAAGATTCATCAGCTTTACCGACTTGGTAAATGCCTCGATCTCCTCCTTCATGCCGATCTCCTTTCTAAGCCTCCTCACGTTGATGCCATTTGCAACCTCGTAGTAGTTGAGGTCTAGGATATGGAAGAAGCCGCATTCAGGATCTTCTTTGAGGTCAACTCGGAGTACTTCTCATCCGTGACTAACGCTATGACTATCGATGAGTCTACGATTATCTCAGTGGCCACGTTCACGATCCTCACTGATGGTCTCGGAGGGTGAAGAAGTCCTGCCGGTCTTTTTGCCAAGTTTCCGTCTGAACCCGTCCACCTCCTTCATTACCTTTCTGAGCTTATCCCTCTTCACCATCTTTTCAAGGTGATCTCTAATCTCCTCAGCGTAATCTATGCCCAGATTGTTCAGTTCCTCCTTCAGCTCTGCAAGATCAGAATTGCCGGATATGTGATGGGACAAGTCAGTCGCCCCTCCTGTCTCCCTTCCCTACCGAGAGCCTGACGCCGTCGTCGGGATCCCTTGTTATCGTTATGTCGAGCTGGTCGCTGCCGAGCATGTGCCTCAGCTCCTCGTAGGTGTACGACCCTATGTCGTCGTTCCTCTTGTTCTTGAGTATCTCGGCCCTCCTCTCGATGAGCGCGCCCTTCTGGATCGGCATGTACTTGAGCGAGAGCATGGGCTTCTCCGCTCCGTAGATGTCCTCTATGCCGAGCTCTATCGGCTTGTAGCCCTCGCTCTGGTATATGAACGGAAGGACGGCCTTGAACTCGCCGGTTATCCCTGAGACCGCTGCGTCAACCGTTCCCTTGTCCCCCGCAACTACGAAGTCGTCGCCATTGAGGAAGCCGACGAAGACGCTGGTCTTGCTCTCCTTGACCTTGTCCTGCAACAGCTGCGAGACAAGCCTGAGTATCGTCATCCCGGAATCGTTCCCGAACTCCTTCGCGAACTCGGCAAGCCCGTCAACGGCGAGCCTTCCCATCTCATACGAGCTGTTCGGGTCCTTGAGCGCCTTCTCGACCTCGTCCGAGATCCTTGACTCGTTCGGCAGGTCTATGAGCGGGTCAAACTTCTTGCCCTTCTTCTTGAGGAATATCGTGACGAGGCTCTTCAGCTCCGCAGGGTCGAACGGCTTCTTGATGTAGTAATCGGCGCCGTACTTTATGCCCTTGAACCTGTTCGACGTGGCATCCATGGCGCTGACTATTATGACTATCGTGTCCTTCAGCGAGCCGTCCGTCTTTACGCTCTGGCAGATCTCGAGGCCGTCCTTGCCAGGGAGCATGAGGTCGAGTATGACCAGGTCGGGCTTCTCGTGCTTTATCTTCTCTATCGCCTCGCCCCCGTCGTATATCTGCTTGGTCTCGAATCCCTTGCCAACGGAGAGCATCATCAGCTTGTTGATGTTCTTGTCGTCCTCGACTATCATTATCCTCCTCAGCGGAGGTTCGTCCTGGAGTATGTAATAGGTTAGTATGCCCCCGCTGCTCCTGGAGGCGATGGCGCTTGCGATCTCGAGCTCGTGCAGAGCCCTCTTCAGAGTAGCCTCGTCGAAGTTCGAGGCCGCGGCGAAGCCCATGAGCTCGTTGTAAGTCACCTGCTGCTTGTCGTTTATTACGGAGATTATGTCAGCCTTGATGTTCTCTATGCTCTCCATGAAGATCGCCAGAATCGTATACTCGCGAAAGGTATAATATCCTAACCTCATCCCACGTGGTATTCCGGAATTACCACCAATCTGACGTACTCTGCTATTGGACCTGTTTCAGAAATTCCTTAAACTATTTATAAATGTTTCAGTTATTATAGAAACATATAAATATGATAATATGTACAATCTGAAACATGAAACAACAGGAGATGGTCTACCGCGAGATAGCATGCCGGTATATCAATGGGGGCAAGAGGTTCACCCAGCTTGAGCTATCAAGGGCACTTGGGCTGTCATTGAGCACGGTGAACGGCGCAGTTAGCAATCTGGAAGAGATAAATGCGGTAAGGATAGGCCAACGGTCTTTCGAAGTCATATCACTGGAAAGGTTGCTGCTCTACTGGGCAACGATGAGAAGGATAGAGAAGGACATCGCTTATAGCACAAGGGTAGACGAGCCTGTCAAGGATATAGAGGGGAGCATGCCTCCTGAAATTGCATTTACATCTTACACGGCGTACAAGCTCCTCTTCAAGGACGTGCCTGCGGACTACAGCGAGGTATACGTCTATGCAGCCGAGAAGGGCATCAGCGAGATAAAGAGAAGATTCAGTCACAGGGCCGGTCCGCCAAACCTCTTTGTCCTGGAGGCCGATAAGGGGCTCGGGGCCGAGATAAAAGGGGGGCTGCTGAAACACTCCTCGGTCTGCCCCGCCCAGGTATTCGTTGACCTGTGGAACCTGAAGGCGTGGTATGCGAAGGACTTTATCGATGCACTGGAGAAGAGGCTGGGGATATGACCGAGTTCTGGAACAGTGAGGTGACAGATACGAGCTGGAAGAAGCTTCAGGAACTCAGGAAGGAGTTTGAATTCACCCTGATAGGCGGATGGGCAGTATATCTCTACACGAAACTGCAGAAGTCGAAGGACATAGACGTCGTTGTCGATTATCCGGTCCTTAGGCAGCTGGAGGGGGAGTACAGGCTCGACAAGAACGAGCGGCTCCATAAGTACGAGATAAAGCTGGACATCTTCGACATAGACGTATACGTGCCCGGATACTCAAGACTAGCGTTGCCTGCCAAAGACCTTCTCGGAAGGCACTCGACCCATGTGGAGGGTTTCAGGGTCCCCTCAGCAGAGGCCCTACTGCTCCTAAAGCTTGGCGCGGCCGCAGACAGGCTGCAAAGCCAGAAAGGAGAGAAGGACGCGATAGATATCCTGGGCCTTCTCTTCTATTCCGGGGCAGACCTGAAGAAGGTTCGGGCAATCGCCTCGGAGAGCCGCCTCCTCGGCCATATCAGGCTGCTCGGAAAAATCCTTGATGGATTCAAGAAGGAGAATCTCGGATACCTGAACCTCAACGAGGCAAGTTTCTCAAAGCTCAGGAAGAAGTACGGCATAGAGATAAGGGCGAATCTATAAGGTCGACGGAAGGAGACCGCAAAGCAGGATATAAAAAGCTATACTGGTACGATTAGAGCATGAAAACAGGGGCAGTGCGCAAGGGCCTTCCTAGAGCGATCAGGCTCCAGGCGGCGATGGAGTTCCTGATGACCTACGGGTGGGCGCTCCTTGTCATAGCGGTTGCGCTCATCGCCCTGTACGAGCTCCACATCTTCTCGCCAGCACCCAACTCGCAGTGCCTTGTCGTTTCGGGGTTCAGCTGCCTTAATCTTGTCATGGCGACGAACGGGCTGGTCACCGTAACCCTCCAGCAGGCCCTGCAGTCACCGATAAACATAACCGGGTACGGGTGCAACAGCAACACCACGCTCTCACCCAACTTCATGACTAACCTGCAGCCGGCAAATCAGATCAGCGTGCCGATAGGCGGCAACT
>JAJYFQ010000003.1:15745-18196 GCA_021785375.1 Microcaldota archaeon
CCATGCACTGCTTCAAGAACGGCCAGCTCTACTCTGGGAGCATAGGCAGCGACTACGTGGGGTACATAGCCATAAACTACACGCCGCAGTACGTGGGGCTCCCGCACACGGTGTACGCGAGCATAGTCGGCAAGGCATCGCTCAGCGGAGGAACGTACACGTCCGTGCCCCTGGCGAGCAGCACGAGCACGTCAAGCACGACATCCTCTACTTCATCCACTTCAACCAGCACCTCCAGCACCACTACAATCTCCTGTGCAAGCGGAACAAACAGCATGACCATAGACAGCTATGACTCATTCACCGTTCCCGATGCGGCAACAGTGAGCTATACGATGTATGGCGGAGGCGGAGGCGCTGGAGCTGGAAGTGCTTATGATATCGGCGCAGACGGAGCTACTGCTACGGGAGGTGTCTATGTTTATCTGGGTAATACTCTAACGATATATGGGGGCGGCGGAGGCGGAGGAGGCGGCACTGGCGGAGGCGCGTCAGGCGGAGGAGGCGGCAGTGGATATTATGGCGGAGGC
Organism: Microcaldota archaeon; assembly: GCA_021785375.1. GTDB lineage: Archaea > Micrarchaeota > Micrarchaeia > Micrarchaeales > CABMGC01 > JAKAVK01. Next base: position 16,276 of record JAJYFQ010000003.1, read on the forward strand.
GGAGGCGGTAGTAGCATAACATCATCTGCTGGCGGAGGCGGAGGCGGGGGCGGTAGTTCAGCCATCCTTCTAAATGGCGTTTTAATTGACTATGCATTAGGGGGATATGGTGGCAGTGGCACCAGTGGCAACCTTGCCGGAGGCGGAGGCGGTGCACCAGGGGGAACCAGTGGCGGATCAGCTGGTGGGGCAGGATTTGGTGGATATGCCGGTTCATCAGGAACCATTAACGCAGGAGGAAATGGAGCCGGTTCCAATACCTATTCATATGGGGGCAATGGCGGCAGCAGTGGCACTGGCGGCGGAGGCGGGGGTGGTAGTAGTGGCAACAGTGGCGGTGGAGGCGGAGGAGGCTACGGTGGCGGTGGCGGTAGTAGTGGCAGCGATGCAGGAAATGCAAATGGTGCAAGTGGTGGCAGCAATGGTGGCAACGGCGGTAGCACAGGTACAACTGGCGGGACCGGCAGCGATAGTGGTACCGGTGGGCTTACTGAGACTCCAGGGGGGATTGCAGGAGGGGGCGGCAATGGTGGCAGCGTGACCCTCAGCTGGCCCGGCTCTGCATGCCCTATCTGACACTGACGCAGTGCGTGGTCTCAATCTGCCGGAATCCATCCTGCAAGGATCCTCGATCTTTTTAGGAATTGATGCAATAATGGCCAGCCGTTTGCAATCCCATCATTTTGTGTCACGTAAGACACATATTTATGCATCTTTGTGTCATATAAGACACATATGGATGAGACCGCTACATGTCTCGTTAATTATCATTAATGATAACTAATGATACATAAAACAGATTTACAACAGATCTCTGGCACATCCATACCTACAGGAACCGGTCAACGATGCCGTATCATGCTTCTGCGCCAGTCCAAATCCATGCACCGTCACCAGCCCAACCATTCAGTTAGCCTTATAAAATCGCGCACGGCAGTGTTACGTTATGCCAAAAATAACGTCAGTTAAAATAAGGAAGGTCATAGACTCTCGCGGGAATCCAACAGTTGAAGTGGACCTTGTTGCGGACGGCAAGTCGTTCGGAAGGGCAGCGGCGCCCGGAGGCGCAAGCAAGGGCATATTCGAGGTCAAGGACTACCCTGCGAAGGGCATCGACTATGGGATATCGCAGTTCAGGGAGAAAGTCGCGCAAAGACTAATTGGCAATGACGCTCTTGACCAGAGGGGATTCGACTCTCTTCTTCACGCTATTGATGGCACTCCTGACTTCTCCTCTCTTGGCGGCAACATAGCCATCGCCGCTTCACTTGCTTTTGCAAAGGCATCTGCCAGGTTGCAGGGTCTCGAACTATATCAATCATTGCTTAATGGGACGAAGCCCGCGGTGCCTTACCCTGTAGGAAACGTAATCGGCGGTGGCAGGCATGCGATAAACGGGACAACGATGCAGGAGTTCATGGCTATCTCTTATGGCAAGAGGTATCCCGATTCATCGTTCTCCAATGTCGCTGTTCACAAGTCCGTCGGCGCTGCGCTCAAGAAGAGGTTCTCCGGATACCCGATCGGACTTGGCGACGAGAAGGCGTGGGTTGCATCGCTCAGCGACCTCGAGGCGCTGGAAATCCTCTCGGGATCGATAAAGGAGATAAGTGCTGGCAACGGAATCAAGATAGCGCCGGCCATCGACCTCGCTGCTTCCGAGTTTTACAAGGACGGAAAGTATGATTATAAGCACAAGAAACTATCAAAGGAGGAGCAGGTCGAGTTTGTTGCCGGGATCGCCGATCAGTTCTCCGTTGCGATGCTTGAGGATCCCCTCGAACAGAACGACTTCGAGGGATTCGCCGAACTGACAAAACGGATCGGGAAGAAGGCGATGATAGTAGGAGACGACCTGTTCGTCACAAACAAGGAGCGACTCGAGAAGGGGATAAAGGCAGGGGCAGCCAATGCGATCCTG
>JAJYFQ010000004.1:0-2758 GCA_021785375.1 Microcaldota archaeon
TTCCGATCTTCAGAACAGAAATATTTGTTGCAATATTCGCATTTTTGTTTATCTCTGGAATTTTTGTATTCTTTTTCACACTTGTAACAATAGTCCTCATTTGTTAAATTCTTCCATACTGGATGAAACACTTTGCGTAGGAAAGATAGTAAATAGTTGTTCCAATTTTTGAAATTTGTTTGGAAAGCGGTAATCTGTCCTGATGGCAATAATGGAATTTTCTTTTTAAGAGGTGGCTCAGGCAGATTTGATATACTTGCAGTATGTTTTATTGCTACTGTCTTCTTTTTTCGTTGCTTTTTGTGGATTCTTGATTTCACCATAAAACTAATTTCTTATCTACCTTTTTATTCATTTCTTTAGCCCCCTTTTTCTGGATAAAACCTCTTTTTGCCACTGAGCAGGGCGAAGATGGTGTAAAAAGAGGGTTTTGCGGAGGCGAGCCCCACCTGGTGGAGGGAGGGGTGTCGCACACCCCTCCCGACACCGTGCTGGGCGAGCAAGAGGGCACCCCCTCGAACCGCAGGTTCGAGATGGCCTGAGCGCAGCGAGGGTGAGGAGCGGAGCGAAGCGGAACGAACGAAGGGGTCCTCTTGCTCGCGGAGCGAAGCCGACGCATTCTTGGCTGACCTTCTTCACAAGAAGGTCGAAGCGAGGCGCAAGAGGGGGGAGCGCAGCGAGGGTGAATTGCGCCGGAGCTTCATTTGATTACGCTATTATTAACTTGACTTCGCCACTTCGTACTAACCAAGTGGCCTAACTCAATTCGCCATTTCGACTTTTACCAGCGCAGATGAAGGTTTTTATCCCCATATTTCATGGGGAAATCCCCCAAAATCGAATGTATTGGGGGTGAAAGATTGCTCACAACCCTGATTCTGAACCCGTTTTCAGGGTAAATGACAGTAAGTGTCAAACTTCCCAGGTATTTTTTGAGTAACTTGAAATTTTTGACGTCAGGATTCTTGCACAATTTTTCTGTCAAATTTATTATGGCAGATGCGAGGAAACAGATGAACAGCGCTCCAATAATTGCATACTTGTTCCAGTGGCGTATTGGGCGCAACTCGCCTCCTTCCTTCATGCACCTTATGAACTTCTCGGCAACATCTCTCTGTTTGTACAGTTCAAGGATTGCCTTCGGATCCACATTGAGAGAACTCTCCAGGATGAAGAACCCCTCAATACCGGTTATGTACGGGTTTTCGATATTCGAGATAGTCTGCTGTATCTCAGGATAAAGACCGATCCATCCCTCTCTTGATGGAAACAGCTGAACCGCCTTGTGTTTCCTTGCCTTCTTTGCCAGTTCGTCTCCTTTCTTCAGCCTCCTCTGGAACTTCGACTCCTTCTTTCGGAGTTGGTCTTCGCAGAGTTCCTTTGAGAAAAAGATGTAGAAGAATTCTCCGTCTCTATTGTCCGAGGCCCGTTTCACCGCAAGATACTCTTGTTTCACGATGTTTGGTGGATCTCCCCTCTCGACTGTAATATTTTGGCATTCCTTCACGAAGTTCTTTATGTGCGTCTTGTACGTCCTTACCTTCTTCGCCTTCAAGGTAAGGTAGTTGTAACCGCTGTCCAGGATCTTGTCCTTTACCCATGGGGAATTTCCACCACAGTCGTACATGAAAAGGGAACCCTTGTCAATTATCCGCATTCCGATCCTGAGCATCTCCCTCATATGCAGTTTGTCTTGCAAATTGCCCTTCTGTATCGTCAATGCGGTAGGGACGCCATTGATGCCAGTGGTGATTCCCCACGTCACCTGTTTCTTGTCTGGCCTGTGGTCCCTGGAATACCCGTGTTCTGCGATTTCTGCTCTCTTCCCTTCGAAATATGAAGACGAGAAGTCGCTGATTTGAACAGGATCTACCAATCCCTTTTCCAACACGACATTCTGGTATCGTTCTATCAGTATCGGGAATAACCTGCCTATCTTCTGGATGCCTCTGTAAAGCGACCTTTCTGAGGGTTCTTCTCCAATCCCAAGAAGTCCCAACTTCTCCTTGGAGGAAGTAGGCAATAACTGGTGCACCGAAACCGTATCTTCTATCCTGTTTGCAAGGAAGAGTTTTGCAATTCCTACGAAGTCTTTCGACTTCCCGCCAGAGTTTCCGAAGATGCCCGATATCAGACCGATATCCTTCTCTATTTTATCAATTACGGATATACTACCTATTGGTAGTGTTACGCTGTTCATGCTGATCAATGAACTCGTAACCTCCTACCTTTTAAGGTTTAATGTGGCGAAGTTAAGATAGTAACTCTCTCGCAACTGCAGACCCTTATTGCCCTGCACAGGATAGGAAAGGGTACGAAAGCGCGCGGGCCTGATGCCGGTTTGTTCAGGGATAGATCCGGGATTGTGGCTTCCCAAGGGCGCTAAGATTGAGCAGTTTAGTGTAAGTGTAGTCAGGAGTAAAGGCAGAGACCATTATCTTAGTCCCATTATCAACCAACGGTAGCTGATACTGCACCGTGTAGTTGGAGACACTGTGCGCTCTGGAGACGTTGAGCTGGCTGCCGAGCGCGTACGCCTCATTGTTCGGGCTCCTGCTCACAACGTAGAACGAGACGTTCTGGTCGTACGGCGAGGTGTTGTTCAGCTGCACTCTTACTCCGATAAGCGCAAACTGCGTGCCGTAGTATCCCTGCTGGACCGATATGATGGGCCATGCATGCTCAATCGAGATTCCGGGGCCCGAGACTGTCGAGCCGTGGAGCGGCACGGCGACGGCCATGGCGAATGCCAGCAAGG
>JAJYFQ010000004.1:2768-10213 GCA_021785375.1 Microcaldota archaeon
GTGTCTTTACAAGATCATGCATCTTGTGACGGCGAGCCGTCACTGGCTTCTCAAAGTACAACAGGATCAGAAGAGGGATGTATGGCAAGCCATACACCCATGTATTCCTCCATGAGATGAAGAAGATGAGCATCGGCACGACCGCGATAAGCGGTTTCAGTCTCTCGGTATAAACGCAGTACAGTAAGAGAAATGCGATGAAGGTTATGACAGAAACCAGCGCAGGGTACCACTGCGGAAGGAGGTAGAATGTTCCTAGGAGCTGCATTAGGTCTGGCCCGTAGTATGTGAGTTTCGATGTGCTGAATATCCCGAATACGTTGAGGAACTGGCCCGGAGAGGCGATCATGAATGCGCCATTGACAAGCAGGAATGCGGCGATCCCGTACGCGAGGAACCTCGCTGCGGCCTTCCTCCCATGCTCCCTGTAGATTAGTACGAGGAAGAACGGCAGGGCGAACCATGAGAGCTGGCTTGTGCTTGCCGCAAGGCCACCAAGGATTCCGGAAAGGACAGGCTTCTTTCTATAGACATATGTAAGGAGCAAGAGCAACGACACGGAGAGATATCCCGGTATCGCCCCTGTAAGGTAGTACGCAACAAAGAGCCATCCTGCCAGAGGCAACAGCGAGAGCCTGTTGAATCCCGATTTATAGTATATCACAAAGGAGGCCGTAACAGCGATTAGTATTAAGATTACGAGAAAGCTCGTGAGCGATGAGATACCCAGCATGGGGATGAAGATGAGTGGCATAAAACTAAATGCAGGATAAGAATAGGCGTACTCGTAGGTGCCGTCCAGTTGTACCGTAGGCACTACACCATACTGTTGCAGACTCGGCAGCATGCTCTGCGTGTACGGATTCTGGCCGTGAAGGAGCAGGTACGCAGAATAGTAGTTGAATACGGCCTCGTCGTCCCCCCTCCAGTTCATGTTGTTAACCAGGTATATTGACGCAAGAGATGTGATGATGATAATCCCGATAAGTGCAGTGAGGAATGTGTGTCTTCGCGACTTGCCGATGCCTTTCCCAAGTGCGTATATCCCAACAATGGAGACAAGCGTGATTACCAGGGTTGAGACGGTCAGACTTGCAAGGCCGGGAAGAAGACCGGGTGACGGCAGGTCGAAGACGTACTCGTAGTGTATCAGTATAGCCGACAGAAGAACGGATATTGGAAAGACCAGCTTGAACTTCCTGGAAAACGATGTGCTGAGATGCGGGAGTACAAAGAGAATGCCGGACAGCAGAGCAATGGCAAATATGCCGGACATCGCAATTATGGAGAAGTTCTGCTGCTGCGTGAATAGGATGTAAGAGGCACTGAGAGAGATTATGCCGAGGAAGAGATAGAGCACCTGGCTTTTATCGGTTTTAGGGGCCATGATTGTTCGCCGGTATCTGATCCACTCTTGACAGGGCAATACCGTCTTATACAATAGAACGAAAGGGTTTTAAGCCTTAAATTACACGGTCTTATCGGCGTTCCGACCAGTTGATATCATTGCTGCACCTGAAATCGCTCAGCATAGACAGGTTCAAGTCGTTCAAGCACGCAGAGGTCCTCCTTAGCCCGGGCTTTACCTGCGTCGTGGGGCCCAACGGCAGCGGCAAGTCGAACATCTGCGACGCGCTCCTCTTCGGGCTCGGGGAGAACTCGATGGGAAGGATGAGGGTCGGCCACCTCGACGAGCTAATCGACTTCAGCCTGAAGAAGAAGCGCGGGGCGCCCGCGAAGGCGCAAGCCACGCTCGCGTTCGGCGGCGAAGGCGATTACACTATAACGAGGACCGTGAGGTCGGACGGAAAGACGGAGTTCAGGGTAAACGGGAAGCACATGACCAGGCACGAGGTGCTCGAGATACTCTCCGCGAACAGGATTCGCGCCGACGAGACGAGCACCATAACGCAGGGAGAGATAAACAGGATAATATCGCTCAGCCCGAAGGAGAGGAGGGAGCTCATCGACATAGCCTCGGGGATAACGGAGTTCGAGAGCAAGAAGGCGGACGCGCTCAGGGAGCTTGAGAAGGTGAGCCAGAGGATATCCGAGACCCAGGGAATGCTCAACGAGAAGGTGGGGTTCCTCCGCGAGCTGGAGAAGGAGAAGGAATCGGCGGAGAAGTACGTGCAGCTCACTGCAAAGCTCAAGTCGCTTAGGTACAGCGTCCTCGTGGCGAAGAGGCAGGCGCTGAAGATAGCGCTCGACTCGTACACCAAGGAGATGGCGATAACGGACTCGAAGAGGGAGGAGTCGGAGGTCAAGAGGAGCGAGATCGCGAAGAGGATAGCCGACTTCGAGCTCGAGAGGCAGAGCATAACCCACGAGCTCACGACGAGCTCCAACGCGGCGAGCGAGGTCAGCTCGAAGCTCGAGGCGCTTAACAGGGAGCTCGCCACGCTCGAAGCCGAGGTAAACGGCCACAACAGCTCGCTCATAGAGATAGGCACGTTCACGGAGGGAGCGGAGAAGGAGATGGCGAGGATAAACGCAACGCTCGACGCAGGGAAGTCGGCTGTGAAGGAGCTTGTAGCGAAGATATCCCCGCTCGAGAAAGAAGCCGGCATAGCGCCCACCGCTCCCGAGTCTGTGGAGAGTTCCGAGAAGGAGATGGAATCGCTCAACAAGTCGATACAGAAGCTGGAGAAGCAGATTGCGGAGTGTCAGGACTCACTCATCCAGATCGCTACCGAGTCGTCGATAATGAAGAGCTCAAGGGACGAACTCTCGTCGGGAATTACCAAGTACGCGGACCTGATCAAGGAGAAGGAGGAAGGAATCGCGGAGCTCTCGAAGAGGATCGAGGGCGCAAGGAAGAGCGTGAAGGCGCTCTCCGACGAGGCGAAGAAGGGCGAGGCGGAGCACTCCAGGATAGAGAATGAGCTGGAGGGGATAGACGAGGCGCTCATAACGCTTAAGGAGCAGAGATCGGAGGCCGCCGCGCGGGGAGGAAACATAGCCGAGAAGATAAAGGCCGAGTTCCCTGAATCGAAGGGCTTCTACGGAAGGGCATCGCAGCTCTGCACGTACGGCATGGAGAATGCCCTGGCAATAGAGGCGGCTGCGGGCAGCAGGTTCGAGTACTTCGTCGTGGACACGATGGAGACAGCGGAGAAGATCGTGACGTTCCTTAGGAAGAACGAGATAGGCAGGGCCACCTTCATACCGATAAAGGACGTAAGCGTGGACATGAGGGAGCCTGACGCGAAGGGGGCAAAGCCCGTCATCGGTTATGTCAAGTTCGAGAAGAAGTTCGAGAGGGTCTTCAGGTATATATTCAACAACACGTACATGGTCGGCGGCGTCGATGATGCGAGGAAGCTTGGAGTCGGACGGCACAGGTACGTGACCATCGACGGCGAGCTCATAGAGCAGTCAGGGGTCGTGTCCGGAGGCCACTCGAAGAGGAGGCTCTCGCTCGCCTCGATAGACAACCAGCTGAAGGAGCTCGAAGCGAAGAAGAAGTCGCTTCATGCAGGCAAGGCGGTGGCGGAGGAGTCCGCATTCGCGGCAAGGAAGGGCCAGGCCGCAGCGGAGATGGAAGCGGAGTCGCTCAACAGGGAGCTCTCGTCGCTCCAGTCGGAAGTGTCAAGGGCGAGGAAGGCGCTTGAGCAGTCAGAATCGAAGGCGAAGGAGACCTCGGCCAGGCTCGAATCTATCGAGAAGAGGTCGAAGGCCGTATCCGAGGAGAGGCAGATGGCAGAGAAGGAACTGGAATCGTCGCAGGACTCGCTCAGGAGGATGTACAGCGAGGCGATAGAGGCCTCCAAGGAGATGGCGAAGCACGGCGTCAGCAAGTCTGCGCGGGAGAAGGCCGAGAAGGCGAGGAAGGAGCTTGAGGAGCTCAGGATAAAGCTCGCAGAGACGAGGAAGGAGTCGGAGCTGCTTGAGTCGAGGAGGGCAGAGCTCGAGAAGCAGATCGAAGAGAGGAGGAAGAGCGGGAAGAGCATAGCGGAATCTATAACCGCGAAGGGCAAGCGGGTTGATGCGATCAAGTCAGAGCGCAAGGAGCTCGAGTCCAGGGCGAAGAACAGCGGCGCGTCGAACGGGAAGTCGTACGCGAGGCTGAACAGGATAACCGACGAGATAACGAAGCTCAGCGAGGACAACGGGAGGATAAACGCGCAGCTCAACGAGATCGACAGGCAGCTAAGCGACGTCAGGGTGAGGAGGAGCCAGACAGAGACCAGGCTGGGCGACATATCGGCCGAGCTTGCGGCCTACGGCGAGGGCATAGAGCTGATAAAGGGCGATTACGAGATCATGGAGCGCGAGGCGGGCGTGGTCGACGCGCGGCTCAGGGAGCTGGGCGACGTGAACATGAAGGCTCCGGAGCTCTATGAGGCGAAGAAGAGGAGCGTGGACGAGTCGCTGCAGAAGGCGAACACGCTCGAGCAGGAGAAGCAGGCCGTGATACGTATGATTGAGGAGATCGAGTCGAAGAAGCTCCAGGTCTTCATGTCCGCATTCAACGACGTCAACAAGAACTTCTCGAAGCTCTACAACTACATCTTCCCTGGCAAGGCGTACATAGAGCTGGAGAACCCGAACGACCCGTTCAGCGGGGGAATAGAGATCAGGATAACTGACGAGAACGTGAACAAGGCGCTGAGGTCGATGTCCGGAGGCCAGAAGTCCCTCATACTGCTCATGATGCTCTTCTCCATACACCTCTGCAAGCCTTCTTCTTTATACGTCTTCGACGAGGTCGACTCCGCGCTGGACAAGGAGAACTCGAAGAAGCTCTCACAGCTCATAAAGGAGATGTCCAAGGAGGCGCAGTTCGTCGTGGTGAGCCACAACGACTCCCTTATAGTCAATGCCGATACCGCGGTAGGAGTGGTCATGGCCAATGGCGAGTCGAAGGTCGTGGGCCTTGAGGTATCGAGCATCTCTAAGAAGCAGTAATTTGGTGTTTGATTGGCGAAGAAGGCTGCAACCAGACATGGCATGATGAAGGAGAACTATCCGCTGCTGTGGGTGCTTTATGCCATCCTAGCCATTCTGATTCTATTATACGTGGTTCACAACAGCACGTCGCTTGGGATCGTGATCCTCATACTGATAGCGGTCATACTCTTCGCCGAGTTCAAGTACAGCGTCAGGGAGGAAGGGGTCTGGAAGACGGTGATGGACGTTGCGATGGCCCTCGCGGCTGTAGCAGCGGTCTGGATCGTGCTGATACTGGTGCTCCAGACAGAATCTCCGGTAGACGTAGTCTCGAGCTGCAGCATGCTCCCGGCACTGCAGAGGGGCGAGATGGTCTTCCTCCACGGAATACCGAACATGACGGAGTTCCTGCAGGCGCACGGCATACCTACAGTGAATGTCAGCCAGGGCGCCTATTCGTCGTTCCTGGCAAACATCAGCGGCGAGTTCCTGTCATTCTATCCATACGCGAGGGGAAACGTAGGCGATATAACCACATATTACACCGGAGGAGAGAGCATAGGCCTCTACAACATGAAGTGCCTGTACACGAACAGCGAGCTCGGCAGGCCGGGAAACGACGGCAGGTGCTATGTCCCGCTCTCGGCGCAGCAGAGCAACCTGATAAGGTACAACTACAGCATAGGGAACGTGAGCATAAACGGGACGATATACAGGGAGGTCTACACGTCCTCGATAACGATAGGCAACACGACAATAACAGAGAACTACTCCAACCCCATCGTCATCTACAGGACGAACCAGAGCGATGCGTTCACCGGAGACATAATCCACAGGATGGTAGCTGCGATGCGCGTGGGAGACAGTTATTACATCCTAACTAAGGGCGACAACAACCAGGTGCTGGACCTGCAGGCGCTTAACTACCCGCCTTCGCAGTCGGACATAGTAGGTTACTACATAGGCGGAGTACCTTATCTGGGGTATCTCAGGCTCATCGTGAGCGGAAGCTTCACCCCGGACCCGCAGTGCGGCCAGGTCACGCTGAGGAGCCAATCTTAGAGACGCGTTGGTCTGCCCCCGGAGTCAGTCCGGGCAAGAGTTGCCCCTCTTATTTCTAGCAGACCCAGACCCCATAAACTGTTGTTTGAGATATAGTCTATTACTAATTGATTATTCTAATTAAATAATCTATTGTTAGTGGTGTATTTATAAACTTTTCTCTGCAAAGTAATAGCGTGGACATCTACAATGCGCTGGCCAGGTACAAGGGCTACGGCAAGGAGCTCAAGATGGTGAAGAGGGAGATATCGCTGCCAAAAGGCAGTTTCATAAACTCAATCATAGGCCCAAGGAGGGCCGGCAAGACCTTCTTGATGCTTATCTATAAGAATTCGCTGGATCTGCCGGACAGCAACAAGATCTTTATCAATGGCGAGGACATTGATTTTGAGGGGATGGCCTCTAGCGATCTTGATACAGTTGAGAGGGCCATTTTCACCGCCTACTCGCCTGACACAAGCAGGGATATATACCTCTTTATAGACGAAGTGCAAAACTTTCCAAGCTGGGGGAGGTGGCTGAGGACGCTGTCTGACCAGCACAGATACAGGATTATCGTGTCCGGTTCGTCGTCGGAGCTCTCGACAGACGAGCTTCCCAGCGAACTCAGGGGAAGGGCCATAAATACGCTTGTGCTCCCCTTCTCGTTCGGCGAGTACCTTGGCGCATGCGGAATCAGGTATGGAGAGCGTGAGCGGACCGACGAAGCAGGTGCACTTGCATCAAGGTTCAGGGACTACTTGGAGCATGGGGGATATCCGCTAGTTGTAGAGGCTGACACTCCCGAGCTGAAAAAGCTCATCCTGAGGGAGCTTTATGAGACGGTGCTGCAAAGGGACGTGATAGAGAAGCACAGAATACGGAAGAGCCCGGTGCTGAGGGCGTTCATAAATGCAATGCTTGGTTCCGCCTGCAGGAGCGTATCGCCCACGGCAGTGGCAGAGTGGTTCAGCTCGCAGAAGATAAGCATGTCGCCGCAGACCGGCATCAATTACCTGAACTATGCGCGTGAAGTCTTCCTCTTCTTCTTCCTCTACCCGTATTCAAGGAAGCCGAAGCAAAGGAACACAAGGCCGAAACTGTATCTGCCCGATTCGGGCCTTCTCGGCCTTGCTGACGCCGACTTGTCGAAAAGACTGGAGAACCAGGTCTATGTGGAGTTGGCGAGGCGCTCGGAGCGCATCTCTTACCTGGATACGGGCACCTCAGAAGTGGACTTTGTCGTTGAAGGAAATAAGGGAGTAAAGGAGCTTATACAGGTGAGTTATACCATAAACGATCCAGGCACGTATGCGCGAGAGACTGACGCCCTGCTGGATGCATCATTAAAGTTGAAGTGTGATAAGTTGACGATACTGACCTTTGATGAAGAGAGGACCATAAAGGCCGGCGAGCACACTATAAAGGTAATGCCAGCGTGGAGATGGATGCTTGCGGCTGGCCCGGAAAAGACCGATAATGATGGCCATACGGCAGACGGATGACGCGCC
>JAJYFQ010000004.1:10223-18027 GCA_021785375.1 Microcaldota archaeon
GAGCTTCACTCCGGACCCGCAGTGCAATCAGGTCATGCTGAGAAATTAGCACTGACCAGATGCAGGTGGGGATTTTGTTGCCGTGTGAAGGGCATGCACGCGAAGCTGAGGAGACTGTGCCTACGATGAGACGCATTGCCCGTTTTGTTATGTTTTCGTGGCGCATGCCAATTCGCCAGCCATATCATCTGGCTCTGTAAGGCTCTTGGCTCAGGCAGACCATCATCTGCCATTCTTACCGTTTAGAAAGTGAGTCCAAGATGGCTTTTACCTGCTTCTTCACTCCCGGCAGGTCTTCCTTTAGTGTTCTCCATATTGTATCGTTTCTGACCCCGAAGTACTCGTGCACTAACACATCCCTCAATCCTGACATCAACTTCCACGGGACCTCCCTATTCTCTTCCTTAATTCTTGAAGGGATATTCTTTGTAGCCTCTCCGATCACGCTAAGCCGCCTCAAGACCGCGTCTTTGGCCTCATCGTCATTTTCGAAACCTTCCTCGGTAAGACCTTTTGTGTAGGCCTCAATGCGGTCTATGCTTTCCAGAATATCGTTAAGGAAGAACTTGGGATCTCTGTTCATAGAATCTGCACTTGATTGTCCAGTATGCTCTTTCTGAGATAAGGATTTATCGCCTTGTATTCCACCAGATCAACCTTTTTGCGAAGCTTTTTCTCAAGTGCAAGCTTCAGGGATATTAGCCTGAACAGACTGCCGTCAAACTCTATTAGGATGTCAATGTCACTGTCCTTCTTGGCATCCCCCCTGGCAGTGGAGCCGAATATTGCCGCACGTTTCACTCCGTATTCCCTCAGAATCGAGGATGCCTCCTTTTTAATGGTCTCGGTCTGCCTAGCCATAATCCTATTTAGAGGTAAGAACATTTATATAATTTGATGGAACCTTGCCGGTTCATATAAGAGGGTCATCCTTTCCCACCCAGGTGGCGCGCGGCCCTCTCGCATAACCGTATGATCTCCTCCGCTTTTGCCACGTACTCGTCGGCTTTCCTGGCCATGTCCTTCATGTCTATGTTCCTTTCATACGAATAGCCTGCGGCAGGCCTCAGGTCCATCAGGACCGTGAAGGTCTCGATTATGAACTGCTCCTTCTCAAGGAACTCGCGTGGCAGCAGCTTCCTGTTCTCGTCAATGGCCGACTTGGCGAAAGCGGCAATGTTATGCGATTTTGGTGCATCGGCATGAAGGAGGATGAGTATGCCCTTTAGTGCTATCTCAACAGCCATCTGGGCGCTGTATAGGGCCGTGGGATGCAGACCCTTCGCGTTTGCCGCCTTTGCCGTATCAAGCCACATCCTTGAATTATCGAACGCGCTTATCCCTACCATGTAACCATCTCGCCATACTGCGTGTACTCGCGCCTGTGCCTGACCTTCCTTATAGAGGACATTATCCCGGAGAGGGTATCCCTGTAGTCATAGAGGGTGATGCCGTAGTCCAGGAAGTCAAGGTAGATCGGAGCGAACTCCCCGAACTCGCCGGTGCGCATCACCAGCGGGCTTATCGATGTGGGGAGATGCTCCCTGAACAGGAGCGCCTCACTCTCTCCGAGTGATCTTCTTGCATCCATGAGGTCCTGCAGCACCGCCATCTTCTTCACGCTCTCATCAACCACTATGAGCAGGTCTATGTCGCTGTAGGCGTCGAAGCTCCCCTTTGCCACGGAGCCGAAGAGCATGACGCCGAGCACATAGCCCTTCTTGCCAAGGATCCCTGCGACCGCGTTTATGTATCTCCTAAGGTCGTCGCCGATCCCAAGGTAGTCTATGCTGGAGGAGAGCACCTCGTTCACCAAGTCGCTGGAGCTATACCTGCGGCCTGCCCTCGCGGAGAGGGCGGACTTGGCCCTGTTGAGACGCGAGTATGCCTTCTCATTGAGAAGAGTGGTCTTGTACTCCATCGGTCTTACCGATACTGATATATAATGATATACATATAAATGTATGTATATTATCTCTGCGGCCATGAGGGGCGGGTGCCAGGACCTACTACATTGCAGGGCATTGTCTTGGTTATTCTATTATATCACAATGTGACAGTTCCGTACAAGCAGATGGGTACAGACCCAGGATTATTTCATGTCCGATGTCGCTATAAATGCATAGACAATGCCGCATGGCCCAATAGGCGCATACTGCTACAACATTGCCAATACCATAACTCCATTATAGGTACTGGTTACTAGTACTTCTACTTTTACACAACCATTAGTGGTTATGATTCCCTGAGCAGCGCTGCGTGAAGAGGACGCATGCGAAGCTGGGGGAGAGTATGCCTAAGATTAGATACATTGCCTGTTTCTTCATGTTTTCTGCAGCATGCCAATTCCACCAAATCAAATAGTTTATACAGCTTGTTGCTGCGTCTACAGGAGGCTCTGCTTAGAGATCATGAGAACATTGCTACACCAGGAGGGGAGCCGCCGATCGGCGCATACATGTGGCCGTTGCTCGGATTGTATGCCATTGTTGGCATGAGGTTGCCACAGCCGCCATTGCCATAATCAATAAAGCTGTAGCTACCTGGCAGATTCAGCGTGGTTATGAGTGAGTTCCCATTCACCACATACACTTGATTTTGTGAAGAGCCACCCTCCACATACATGTAGCCATTGCTCGGGTCATATACCGGAGCCCAATATGCAGCGATTGGCAGAGTGCCAATAATCAGGTTGTTGGATCCCGATACCACTGCAAGGGTGCTTCCTTCGCTGACATAGATGTCGCCTGTGCTTGGATTGACACCTGAGATCGGAGCGCTTGCTGCTGAGCCTAATGCTATCGTATTCGCAAGTGATGATCCTGAAAATATGGCAAGATATCCCTTTGATGTAGTGAAGTTATAGACGGAAAAGTACACATTTCCATTTACCGGATCGTAAACCGCGCTCTTAATGCCGCCCGCTTGGTTAGAGTCACGTGGAACCGTACCTGAAGCCACTAAAGATGTTCCGCTATAGATGTAGTAATTATTGTTGTACCCAAAGTATGTGTAACCGTTTGACGGATCTGAGGTCATTGCATAGACAGCGGTGGCAGTAGAAGAGGATGCCAGTGGAATCGTCTGGACTGAAGATATTCCTGACAGCATTGTAATTGATGGATTACTGCAACCGGAGGCGTAGTAGCCTCCGTTTAGAATATATGTCCATCCTGTCTTGCTGTTGTATGAAATCGCCGATCCGGGAGAGGATAAAGGCATCTGTGAGGTTATCTTCGCGGCGATCGAGGTGCCGCTGAGCACGAATATCCCTCCAGTTGTGTTGACCGTGTACATGTACCCCACATTGCTCGAGTTGGTGATTAGGCCCGGATCTGTCTCGAATACCGAGTTTAAGAGGACGTTGCTTACCACGGTGCTGCCAGAAATTACCGATACAGTATTCCCCGCATCCTGGTCAGGGACGTACATGTAACCGTTGGCAGGATTGTAGGCGATTCCAGCAGCAGCGTTTTGAATGGCCACGACCCCCAACAACGACGGGGTTGGTATGGTGGTGGTACTTGTCGTGGATGAGGTAGTGCTGCTTGTGGTTGAGGATGTGGGGGACGATGGCGTACTGGACGTGGTGGATGAAGTGGTGGACGAAGTCGTTGGCGTGCTCGTGCTGCTCGTTGCGGTGGTCGGTATCGATGAGGTCTGGTGGAGCTGGCTCGGAGGCGCCGTTGGCAGCTGATAGGTGGAGTACCATGAACTTGTGTACTGTATGCTGCTCGATGTGCAGTTCTGGTCGTTTCCGGAGTAGTCGTTGCAGTTGCCGTTCATCGGCCACCAGCCCAGGAGGTTCTGGAGGTCTATCGGAGCGCCTCCTATGCCCTCGATATAGAGTGCCCCTATGTCATTCTCGGTGAGCGTGGTATTGTATAGCTGGATGTTGGAGACGTACGTGGGCGCGAGCTTGGTTATGTAGCAGCACGTCTGCCCGTTGTTCCCTATCTGGAAGTTGCCGGAATAGGCGCCAACGCCGCCTGAACTGTCGGCGCCTGCACTCACCCCGTCTATGTAAACCTCCCTAAGGCTGCTGCCGTGGCCGTTGTACACGGCGCAGTATTGGTGCCAGGAGTTATAAGTGGCGGACCCGACAGGATAACCGTATCCGTCGACAAAGGTCTGGAGCGAGACCGATGGTCCCTGCGCGTTTACGTCAAGGCCGGTATACGCGTAGCCGGCTGCGAACATGATGGCAGGATAAGAGCCGCTTACCTGGGCTGGGACCTCGGCCCAGCCGCAGACCGTGTACCCGCTGTTGACCAGGTCCATGGAGATCGGAAGGCCGGACGCCCCAGAGCTGAGGCTGTCAAGGTACGCAGCGAACTGCGGCACCTGGCCCGTGCATGCTCCCTGAAGCGAGACGAAGTATGGATTGAAAGGCCCGTTTGGCCTGTAGACCGTGCACGCGCCTGGCTGCGCCTTTGCCGCGTACGTGAGGGGATTGAAGAGCCCGAGGAAGTAGAGCGCGACCAGCACTATCGCTATGACAAGTATTGCCCAGCCGTAAGTGGTCAGGTACTCCATCGCGCTCTGCAGCTTCACATCCACACCGTAGTCTCAGTTAGCCCTGAACTTTAAGAGTTATAAACTCTCCCTAGAGCCGCGACCCATAGCGCCATGTCCGGCCTTGGCCTTAGACCTTCTTGATCAAGCCTGACGCGTTTATGATCTTTACGTAATTTCCTGCTTTTCTTTCCAACTTTTCGTCTTCCGTCACCAGTACCAGATCTTCGGACTTTGAGTACTGAACATACGCAGCATCGTAGAAGGAGAGTCTGAGTTCTGCAGCAACTTTCATAATGCCCTCTCCATCAATCACCTCGGCTTCATCCATTGCGCCCAAGATCCCATAAAGGAATCCGATAAGTTGCTGTGCTTTTGGCAGGTCCATCCGCTTATGGATCGCGTGCTCTTTCAGCACCGTGTTCCCAAGCTCGTATCTGGCCAGATCAAGGGTCATGGAATCTGCCAGAATATCCAGTGCGTTGGCTTCGGCTATCCTGTATATTGACGATGCGTCGAGAAGATACCTCATCCGGAATCCCTGTCTTCCCTTATGCTTGCGGTAACATCCTCTGACGTAAGCCTTTGGAATATGACATCCATCCTGCCCCTTACCGACTTCAACCTCTTTATCCGTTCTTCTTTTAATCTTTCGCTGATCGCAGCCCGGACCAACTTTGACGGCTTTATGTTAAGCGCCCTCATCTCCTCCCTCTCCTCCTTTGAGATCTTCACGGATATTGTCGTGTATTTCTGCATGTAGCTTCACACATAGCATTATAATAAGTAAGGTATTTAAATATTACTTTTTGTAATACATTATAGTGCGTGTGGATGACCAGGCCTTGTCGCTATCCCCGGCCCCCGCAGGCGGGAGGGCATCCGACGCTGCCGAGAGAGCTCAGGTTCAGTATCCTTGTGTAGGTATAGCGGGTGCTGAACATAGAGACGAGGAGCTCGGTTCTGTTGTCGACAAGGGGTAGCCGGTACTGCACAGTATAGTTTGAGACGCTGTGCGCACGCGAGACGTTGAGCTGGCTTCCGAGCACGTACGCCTCGTTGTTCGGGCTCCTGCTCACCACGTAGAATGAGACGTTCTGATCGTACGGCGATGTGTTGTTTACCTGCACCTTCACTCCAAGGAGGGCGAACTGCGTGCCATAGTAGCCCTGTTGCACGGAGAGTATGGGCCATGCGCGCTCAATCGTTATTCCTGGACCGGACACCGTTGCATTGTGGAGCGGCACGGCGATTATTACTGCGATCGCGATGAGAGTGATAGGCACCGCAACCAGGGGCAGTCTGGCCTTTGCCAGGTCATGCACGGAGTGGTGACGATGATGCGCCTCATTCCCTTTCTCGAAATATATTGCTATCAGGAGCGGCATGTACGAGAGCCCATAGATCGAGATGTTCCTCCACGAGATGAAGAAGATCAGCATGGGAACCACGGCAAGGAGCGGCTTGAGCCTGCCGGTGTAGACATAGTAAAGGGTAAGCAGGGCAATGAGCGTTAGAGCAGAGATGAACCCGGCGTACCATTGCGGAAGGAGGTAGAATGTGCCGATGAGCTGCATTATGTTAGGGCCGTAGTACGGGAGCTTCGACGTACCGAAGAGCCCGAAGACGTTGAGGAACTGGCCCGGGGATGCGATCATGAAGGCGCCATTGACAAGCAGGAATGCAACTATACCATAGACTAAGAACCTCACTGCGGCCTTCCTTCCGCGCTCCCTGTAGAGGAGCACCAGGAAGAATGGGAGCGCGAACCATGCAAGCTGCGTTGTGCTCGCCGCAAGGCCCCCCAGGAGTCCGGAGAGGGAGCTCTTCCCCCTGTAGAGGTATGCAAGCAGGAGGAGCAGCGAGACAGACATGTATGTAGCGATTACGCCGACAAGAGAGTATGTTGCAAAGAGCCACCCTGCTATCAGTATAAGGGACAACCGGTTGAATCCGGACTTGTAGTATATCGCGAACGACGCCGCAACTGAGAAGAGTATCAGCAGGGCTATGAGGCTCATCAGGGATGTGATGCCCAGGAGAGGTATGAAGAAGAACGGGAGGAAGCTGAATGCAGGATATGAGTACGCATACTCATAGGTTCCATCGAGCTGCACGGTAGGGAAGATGTTGTACTGCTGAAGGACTGGCTGCATGCTACTGGTGTACGGGTTCTGGCCGTGCACGAGCAGCGATGCCGCATAGTAGTTGTACGCGGTCTCGTCCACGCCGTTCCAGTTAACCGCGTTTATGACGTACATGGAGGAGTATGCAAGGAATGCGATTACTGCAATCCCGATCACTGAATAGAGGAGCCTGTGGCGCTTCGACTTGTGGACATATCTTCCAAGAGCGTATATCCCGATTATCGACACGGAAGTTGCCAGGGAGACGTAGAAGACCGGACCCGCAGCACCAAGAAGAAGGCCCGGAGAGGGAAGGTCGAAGAAGTACTCGTAGAGTATCAATATTGCAGAGAGCAGAGTGACAACCGGGAAGATGAGCTTGAACTTCTTGGAGAATGTCTCGGTCATGTGGGGGAAAACAAAGAGAATACCAGAGAGCAGGGCAAGGGCGAATATCCCGGACATGGCGATGATTGAGAAGTTCTGCTGCTGCGTGAAGAGGATGTAGGCGAAGCTGAGGGAGACTATTCCTATGATCAGGTACAGTGCCTGTCTCTTCGTGTTTTCGTTGGGCATGACAATTCCCCAAGAGGGTTATCCCTTCCCGCCCAGATGGCGCGCGGCACCCTCGCATAGCTGTAGGATCTCCTCCGCCTTTGCCACGTACTCGTCGGCTTTCCTGGCCATGTCCTTCATGTCTATGTTCCTTTCATATGAGTAGCCTGCGGCAGGCCTCAGGTCCATCAGTATCGTGAAGGTCTCGATTATGAACTGCTCCTTCTCAAGGAACTCGCGCGGCAACAGCTTCCTGTTATCGTCAATGGCAGACCTGGCGAAAGCTGCAATGTTATGCGACTTTGGTGCGTCGGCATGAAGGAGGATGAGTATGCCTTTCAGTGCTATCTCGACAGCCATCTGGGCGCTGTACAGGGCCGTTGGATGCAGACCCTTCGCATTTGCCGCCTTTGCCGTCTCAAGCCATATCCTTGAATTATCGAATGCACTTATCTCTGCCATGTGACCATCTCGCCATACTGCGTGTACTCGCGCCTGTGCCTGACCTTCCTTATGGAGGACATTATCCCGGATAGGGTATCCCTGTAGTCGTATAGGGTGATGCCATAGTCAAGGAAGTCAAGGTAAATTGGGACGAACTCCCCGAA
>JAJYFQ010000070.1 GCA_021785375.1 Microcaldota archaeon
CGAGTGGTCTATTATCAGGTCGACGGGTATCATGGGTTGTATCAGATCCGGATCGCTTCCTGCCTTTGAGATGTAGTCTCTCATCGCGGCGAGGTCAACCACGGCAGGAACCCCGGTGAAGTCCTGTATCAGTATCCTCGATACCTTGAACGGAATCTCCCTGTTCTGCGGGTTTCTCGGATTCCACCCGGCAAGCGCCCTGATGTCCTCCTCCTTTATCGCCCTGCCGTCCATGTTCCTGAGCAGGGACTCTAGTATCACCCTTATCGAGAACGGGAGCCGCGATATCTCAGGAAATCCGTTCTTTTCCAGAATTCTGAGCGAATAGTATCTTATCTTTCTTCCGCTTGACAGTGAGAATGTGTCGGCGCATTCTGAGGGATTGATCTCCTGACTTTGCCTGGCCATCGATACTCGATCGCAAACAAGGTATAAAAAGATCACGCACCATGGTATGATAGTTGGCATGGACGTGGTTAATCCAAATATAGTGCCAGGACTCCAGGGCGTCTACTTCACCGAGTCGAAGATCTCGGACGTGGACGGGACAAACGGGAAGCTGTACTACAGGGGATACTCGATAGAGTCTCTTGCGAAGGACTCGACGTTCGAGGAGGTATGCTATCTTCTCATAGAGGGAAAGCTGCCAACAGCAAAGGAGCTGAAGAACTTTGACACGCGGTTGAAGGGGGAGAGGGAGATACCGGAGCCGGTGCTCTCGATAATAAACGGGATGACGGGCAAGGCGCACCCGATGGATGTGCTGAGGACGGCCGTGTCGGCTCTCCCCGCATACGACAGGAAGGCGTACGCAGACTCAAGGGAGGATAACCTGAGGAAGAGCATCGCCCTGGTCTCTAAGTTCGGCAGCATAACAGCGGCGATAGGGAGGAGGATGTCTGGAAAGGGGTACGTGAAGCCGGATCCGTCATTGACGCACGCGGCCAACTTCCTCTACATGCTCAAGGGAAAGGCGCCGGACCCCAACGATGCAAAGATCCTCGACCTCATGCTGATACTGCACGCAGAGCACAGTTCAAATGCCTCGACATTCTCAACGCTTGTTACCGGATCCACGCTCTCCGACATCTACGCGGCAGTTACCGCAGGCGTGGCCACCCTCAAGGGGCCGCTCCATGGAGGGGCTGATGAGGCGGCGCTGAAGATGATGAGGGAGATAGGAAGGCCGGAGAACACGGAGAGGTACATAAACGATGCGCTGGGCAAGAAGGAGAGGATAATGGGATTCGGCCATAGGGTGTACAGGACGTACGACCCAAGAGCAAGGATAATAAGGTCGACCCTGGAGAAGCTGCAGAACCATTCGTCGCCAGAAGTGAGGAACCTCACGGCAATCGCGCTTAGGGAGGAGAAGATGATGATCGAGAAGCTCGGGAAGACAAAGGGAATCTGGCCGAACGTCGACCTCTTCTCCGGGCCTGTCTACACCTCGATAGGGATAGAGCCGGACCTCTTCACTCCGCTCTTTGCCGTGAGCAGGATCCCTGGATGGTGCGCCCACCTCCTTGAGTACTGGGAGCACGACCGGCTCCTTAGGCCGCTGGAGAGCTACACCGGGCCTCTCGACATAAAGTACGTGCCGATAGGGAAGAGGCGCTAGCCCTTTCCGATCCTCCTTATTACCTCTGCGGTGTACTCCTTTGTGCCAAGAGCCTTCGCCTTTGTGTATCTCGCAAGGTCATTTGTGACCTTCCCTGCCTTTATCGCCGACTCGACAGACTTCTTGATTGCCGATGCGGCCTCTTCCCAGCCCATGTACCCCAGCATCATCGCCCCCGAGATGATTATCCCGGTCGGATTTGCGATGTTCTTACCCGCATACTTCTGCGCAGTGCCGTGCACAGCCTCGAACATTCCCGATCTCTCCCCCATGTCTGCACTTCCAAGCACGCCTATGTCACCGACAAGCGCCCCGGCTGCATCGGATATGTAGTCGCCGTTGAGGTTCGGGGCGAGTATCACATCATAATCCCCTGGGCTCTTTATCAGCTGCTGGAACATGTTGTCCGCTATCCGGTCATTTACTAGGATCTTCCCCGCCGGAACCCTCCCTTTGTATTTCTGTACAACCTCTTCCTCTGTTACGACGCTGCTGCGATACTCCTTGACAGCAACCCCATATGCCCACTCGCGGAATGCCCCCTCGGTAAACTTCATTATGTTTCCCTTGTGCATTATCGTGACAGACCTTCTCTTGTTTTTGATTGCGTACTCTATCGCTGCGCGAGTGATTCTCTCCGTCTTTGACTTGCTTATCTGCTTTATTCCGATTCCTGCATCGGCTTCCAGGTATACTCCGAGCCTCTCTGAGACAAATGCCCGCAGGGCGCGCAGATCCTGGCTGTCATATGGCCATTCTATTCCGGTGTAAAGATCGTCTGTATTCTCCCTGAATATGACCAGATCCACTGCAGAGGGATTTGTGAGCGGGCTTTTCAGGCCTTCAAAGTATCTGACAGGCCGTATATTTGCGTAAAGATCAAGGAGCATACGCAACTCGACGTTCAAGGACTTGTGGCCAGTGCCGACAGGGGTTTCAAGCGGCCCTTTGAGGAGCAGTTTGTTCGACCTTATCAGGTCAATCGATTTCCGTGGGAGCGGCTCTCCAAATCTCTTTGTTGCCTCCTTTCCTATGACGATCTCCTTCCACAAGATCTTCCTCTTCCCGTTGTATGCAGACTTTACTGCCGCATCTACAACAGAGATGGCACTTGGTATGATCTCAGGACCAACGCCATCGCCGTTGGCGTAGAGTACGGTAGGTGACTTGTCAGGCTCGCCTTTTGACCCGGCACCCGTAGGGACCTTGTTCCGCTTCGGCATGCTTCACTCTACGCAAACAAGATTAAAATGGTATGTGGCAGTCATGTGGCTGCACGAATGCGGGGGGCGCTCTTCCGCAGCGCTGCCATAAGAGGCGGGCCTGGCTCCACTATTCCCCGCTTTGCCGCGGCAGTCATCCGCAGCCTCTTTGTACCTTGGCCGAAGGGTCATCCCTGCCAGCCTTTCGGCTTGCTCATCTGTGAATCCTGCCTCTACTAGGGTATCTTTGAGTGTCATGGGATCTCCTTATGACTAAAGGGCACCAATGCTTTCAGCCGAGAGCGAGTGTGCCCTGATATCCTAATGACCTGACGGTCTCGTAGACCTCTGCCACCGCTTCCCTGGCCTCGTTTGTGTCCTGTGCGGGAGGAAAGACTGTGAATGGCCTTGTGCTGAGCATCAGCTCGTATCTTGCCACCGCCATGTCTCCGACAGTATCGTAATCCTTAAGAGGAAGCCGCAGGACGGCCGGCTCCTCGCTGATCATCCTGAGAGTCGCAATCGGGTAGTTCAGTATCTCGGCAGCAACGTTAGGGAATGGGTATAGGAGGGCCTTTCCATGAACTACATCGCGGGAGATAGCCTCGGACGCATGGCAGAGCGTCGCCACGAGCGGATTCCTGTTTACCGCGTTGTCGACTTCCTTGAGCAGGACAGGCCTATCCATCAGTTTCAAGTATATCTTTGCGGCCCTGCCTACCTCGTTGCCGTGCGGGTCGAGTTCATGGTTTCCCGGAAGATCCGCAATCATGTGGCCTATGGTTGTCTTCTCCTCTTCAGGCACCTCGTGCTCCCGTATCTTTGTCTCCAGATAGTGCTCCGTTACCTTGGCAGGCAGGAGATCGGGATAGAACTCTACGATAGAATCTGCTATGAATATCGCCAACTGGGTGGCCTTCTGCCTCTCCACAGTGCGCTTCGCCACTCTCTTTACGGGGCTTAGGTCCGCCGCTATCTTCTGCCTGGCATTGAAGGAGCCGTTCCTGGCTTGCTCTACCAATGCGAATAGGTCGACGTGCATGTCTATCTGATCTATACGGGCTGGCTTAGCGGCTCTGGCTCTGAGTATCAATTTATCACTGCTATACTATACTTTTCTCCTCATATTTAAGCTTGACTGTTTTTAGCAATTTGTTAATCATACCTTGTTATTTTGATAACTGCAAGGAAGATGCGATCCGGATGGCTTACGTCCCGTATGACGTCATACGTCACGCTTATGGGACGCTTATCTCTTTACCTCAATAGGTTTATATTCTTTTCAATGCAATGTTCTATGCTGCTTCTACTAATTCTGAAAAACGCAGCAGGTTATCGCATGGCCAAGGAGAAGGGAGTGAAGGAGATAGAGGACTTGCCCGGGATAGGGCCGACTACGGCCGAGAAGCTCAAGGCGGCCGGATACGAGACCGTGGACAGGGTAGCGGCATCGACGCCGTCGGAGCTCTCGGACATAACCGGGATGAGCATCGAGGCCGCGAAGAAGGCCGTCGACGCGGCAAAGCAGGCCACGACCCTTGAGTTCTCCACAGCTTCAGAGATCGCAGAGAGCAGGAAGGGCCTTGGCAGAATAAGCACCGGCGCATCGAGCCTCGACGAGATACTCGGAGGGGGCATAGAGGCGAAGGCGATAACCGAGGTCTACGGGAAGTTCGCTTCCGGGAAGACGCAGCTCGGATTCCAGCTCTGCGTGGACGCGCAGAAACCGGTGGAGAGCGGAGGGCTGGGCGGTACCGTCCTGTTCATAGACACGGAGGGCACATTTCGCCCCGAGAGGATAGAGGCGATAGCCAAGGCCGCGGGGCTTGACGAGAAGCAGACACTGGAGAACATCATAGTGGTCAGGGCCAATACCTCGGACCAGCAGATCCTTGCCGTCGAGAGGGCTGACAAGACGATAAGGGAGCGGAACATAAAGCTCATAGTTGTTGATTCGCTGATGTCGCTCTTCAGGGCGGAGTACCCGGGAAGGGGAGCCCTGGGTGAGAGGCAGCAGAAGCTCAACGCGCACATACACAAGCTGCAGAGCCTCGCCGACACGCACGGCCTTGCGGTTTACATAACAAACCAGGTAATGGACAATCCAGCAATTCTTTTCGGAGACCCAACGACCCCTGTTGGAGGCAACATAGTC
>JAJYFQ010000071.1 GCA_021785375.1 Microcaldota archaeon
CTCTGGACAAGCTTTGCGTAGTCGTAGAGCAGTAGCGCCGCAAGGTCCCTCGTTGGAGGCGTGCAGTAGACCGGCCCGCTGTATCCGAACTTGTAGAGATATGGCACAAAGCCCATATGGTCCATGTGCGCGTGCGTCAGGATCACCGCGTCTATGTCATTGATCGTTATGTTTGCGCTGTCCAGGTACGGGAAGGCCTTGTTCTCTGTGGTGCCAACGTTGGCGTCTGCCCCCCTGATTCCGGGTTCGGGGCTTATTCCGCAATCGATGAGTATCTTCGAGTGATGCGTCTCTATGAGAAGGCTGGATCTTCCGACCTCCTTGAATCCTCCCAGTGCGGTTGCCTTGACCCACTCGCTCTTCATGACCTGCTGGTTGATCTTCTTCCCTATCCCGTTGAGGAACTTCTTCCTGAACGCGCTCTCCTTGAGCATCATCTGCCTGACCCCCTTTATCACATCGCTGTTCATAGTCGGGGTCCGAAGCACCTTGGGAACCCAGTTCGTCTCCTTCACAATCCTCATCAGCGTGACCCCTCCCTTCCCTATGACGAGACCCGGCTTCAGGGCCTCTATGTAGGCCTCGCAGAACTCCGGAACAAATCTTATGCCCTCTTCCGTGACCCCTGCTTCGGGAGGGACTATCTCGCGGATCTTGGCCATTGCGGTCTCGGGATCCGTGAGCCTTGAGGGGTCGGACCTCACAAGCAGTCGCTTCTTAACAGCTGCCGAGATGTTCTTGATTATGCTCTCGTCACCGTACAGGTAGGATATGTTCTTTACGTATATCGCGATGTCGGGCCCTTCGTACTCGACCTTGGAGAGCTCGGCCTCCCTCGGGATGAGCTCCATTATCCTCTCTATTATCTCCTTGTTCGCCTCTACCTTCTCCACTTCCTCGCTCAATCAAATCACTATCTTCTCAAATCTAAATCCCACACTTCGCCGATAAAATCAAGAAAAATATTCAGAAATTCCTTACCTGGGGAGCTTCTCTATCTCGTCCTTAGTGTACTCCTTGTACCCCTTCTTGGTTATCGTTATTATCCTGGTGCCGTCCCCTGTTGCCGAGTCCCTCTTCATTGCTATCTTCAGGCCCTTCACGACGTGCCTAACCGCATCCTGCGTGGTCATCTCCGGCATGTATATACTTTCTATGTATCCAAGCGCAGTGAGCGATCCGCTCCCTGTGGCAGTGAACCTCGACTCCTTTGTGTATCCTCCGAGCGGGTCTATGTTGAATATCTCGGGGTTCCCTCTGTTAAGTCCCGCCAGTATGAGCTGGACGTAGAATGGCATCATCTTGTTCTCCTGCATTATGAGGGAGAGAAGCGACGTTGCCGATGTCGGCGAGAGCGGCTTGCCCTCGTCCATGCTGTAGAGCTCGTTCTGCACCTTCAGGAGCTTGACAAGGTACTCAGCGTCTCCAACCCCCCCTGCAATTGTCATTCCGAGCCCGTCGTTTATCCTGTATATCTTGACAGCCTCAGAGCTTGCTATGAACGTGTCCATCGTTGCCCTGTAGTCCGCACCTATGGCAACTCCGTCCGAGCAGACTATGCCTATGGTGGTCGTACCCTTCTTTATCGCCTCATAAAAGTCCTTGTTATCCATAATTGCACCTATACCTATCGTTGCAAGTATAATTCAGAATGATACTATGGCCTCTCTGCCCTTGTACTGGTTACCTGCCGGCGCAACCCTCGCGCCCACAGTAAATAAATAAAATTAATAAAAAAATAATCGCTATACTATTAAGCTACCGTTACCTATAAAATACTTGCTATTGGTCTCTATCGGTTCCGCGTAGGCAAAGGTCTGGTGCAATTTGGTTATCTTCACCATGTAGGTCTTTCCTGCCCTGGCCTTCGCGTTCTTTATGAAGACCACGACATCATTGACCTTCCCTATGCCCTCCCCTTTCGGGTTCTTCGCGTCCACACGGACTTCGTACGTTCCGCCTTCTTCCAATGCTTTGCTAGCTAATTCCATTTTTCCTCACCCAAGTTCCCTCTATTTCCCCTCTCAAATGCTTTAGCATTACCCAATTATATCTACTACTATCAAGTAACCTATTTAAAGCTTTCCTACAAGGCGCACCATAAAGATATGTATAATAAGTACGTGTCGAGCCACGAAAATATTTATCCATACTGATTTGGGCGGAAAACGTAATGATATAACGCATTCCATTGTGTGTTTGGAAGAAAAGAGGAATAGCGGAAGCTGGGATAAGTTAACTATTTCAAAATCTTTGGATAATCTGGTTGGTTACCCATATGGTACAAGTCCGTCTCCCCGGTGCGCATCCTTCGCGGATCTGTCGAGGGAATCTCTTTCTTCAGATGCATGATTCACTGCATACCAGAGCACTCCCTGTATCGTCGGGCCGTGAGTGATCTCCCCATCTCGAATGGCCCGCACCGCTTCATCTACTGACAGCGTTATAACCCTGCCATCAATTATCTCGGACTCATCAAGTCTCTGCTCCTGCTTTGCTGTTGCCGAGACTCTTAGGGTGAAGTAATAATTTGTATCGGTGGAACTGTATGGTGCCGTGTAGCTGAGAAACTCTGCTCTTGGCTCTCCGATCGCAGCAAAACCTCCCTCTTCTGCCGACTCCCGGATCGCGGCATCCTGTGGCGTCTCCCCTGCCAATATTCCCCCGCCAGGAAGTTCCAGCGATGAACTGCCAACCGGTTCTCTATACTGGAGAACAAACAGCATCCTGCCATTGTCATCTATGGGTATTACTATTACCCCGCTTGTGTCTCTTATAATGACCTCGCGGGTCTTAGGTCCTTTTGGGGTATCAAAAGTGACATTATCCCGTAGTTCAATGTACCTGCCGCTGTATACCTCTTCTCCTTGGCGCCTCAGTATATCCTGGAATGCTTGCGTCAACATGTGGTGTGAGATAAACCTGCCCTCCATGTCCTGTTGCATTGCTCTAGAAACTGGTGCTCTTCCTATCATCCGATTCACACCATATTCTCTGCTGGCCTGGTATAAATACATTCCCTGTTCTTCTTACAAGACACTGCGCTTGAATACCACAAAAAATATAAATTGGAAAAAGAAAGGTTCTACACAGGATATCACATGCAATATATAGTAACCGGAGGCGCGGGGTACATCGGCGGGCATCTTGTCGACAGGCTTGTCTCTGAGGGACATGAGGTTATTGTGCTAGACGACCACTCCGCAGGAACCTATTCGCATCAAGGATCCCGTTTCGTGAAGGTAAACCTGATCGATAGCGCCGCGGTAGAGAAGCTCGCACTTCCTGCCAAGGCAACGATAGTGCACCTCGCCGCTGATCCCAACGTCAGGTCGTCAATGGACAACGTCGTCGACCACTTCAATAGGGACGTCACCGCAACGCTCAACACGCTCGAGCTCTCCAGGAGGATCGGCGCGAAGTCATTCATCTTCACCTCAACATCCGTGGTCTATGGCGACGCAAAGAAGATGCCGACGCCAGAGACGTACAAGCTCAATCCGATCTCAAACTACGGGCTCTTCAAGATGATGTGCGAGGAACTTGTCGAGTACTATGCGCGCAACTACGGGATAAAGTCAACGGTTCTCCGCCTGGCAAACATAACCGGGGGGAGGGCGACACACGGCATAGTTCCTGACTTCATCGAAAAACTCAGGAAGGATCCGAAGAGCCTGGAGATACTTGGCGATGGAAACCAGCGGAAGAGCTACGTCTACATAACCGACCTGATCGAGGCCATAAGCCTTGCTATCAGGAAGTCCACCGCAACGTATCGTGTCCTCAACGTGGGCAATGTGGATTACATCTCGGTCAACGAGATGGCTGACATAATTTGCGGTGAGGCTGGCCTCAAACCTGAGCGCGTGTACAGGAACGAATTCGGAGGCCGTGGCTGGAGGGGAGACGTGAAGGTAATGCTGCTCGACACAAGGAGGATCCAGAGACTGGGCTGGAAGCCCTCCGTCTCGTCGAGAGATGCCGTGAGAAGGGCAGCCCGCGACCTTCTTGATGCCGGAAAGTAGCACAATTAGCGCATGTTTATCTATCTTGTCCGAGAATCCCTCTTGTCAGAGCTGATGGTTGGATGGTCAGGGTCTCAATAATCCTCCCGGTGTACAACGAGTACAGGAATCTCAAGAACAACTTCCCAAAGATCTACTCTGCAGCGAAGAAGCTAGGAAGTTTTGAGATAATAATAGCAGAGGATGGCTCCAATGACGGGTCTACCGAGATCTCCAGGAAGTTCTCAAGGCTTCCCGGAGTCAGGGTCATGCACAGGGATTACAAGAGCGGAAAGGGGGGTGCGATAAAGCGGTCTCTAAGCTCGGCCCACGGCAATGTCGTTGGATACATGGACATAGACCTCGCCGTGCCTGTGAGCTATGTTGGAATGGCCGTGGAGAAGGTGGAAGAGGGCAACAGGATCGTCATCGGGTCCAGGTACGCCAACGGATCAGAGACAAAGCGGAGTCCGGTGCGCCACTTCCTGAGCTTCGGGTACAACGGCCTCATCTTCCTCCTCTTCGGTTCGCGCGTCAGGGACCACCAGTGCGGATTCAAGTTCATGGACCGCAACTTCGCGAAGAAGTTTGCGACGCCGGTGCGCGACAACTACTGGTTCTTCGATGCGGAGATGCTGATACGCGCCGAGAGAGCAGCGATAATTCCGTACGAACTGCCTGTCAAGTGGGATGAGCAGCGCGAGACAAAGCTGAGGCCAAAGGACGTTGCGCTCTTCATGCTTGCAATGCTCAAGTTCCGGTTCAGCCCGGCATGACTCAATCGTATGCTTATTTAAAGAGCATCGTGCAAGATATTAGCACAGTCATTATCCTAAGAAATATACAGTGGTTTAGTTGTCGGATCAATCTGTGCAGGGGGTTGAAGGAGCAG